>JADFXG010000004.1 GCA_015233895.1 Nitrospirota bacterium
CAAGCAATATTCTTAATTCACAGTATAAGAGAAATACTTATACTCTGTTTGGTTCCAACTTGAGTCATAAATTACCTCGTAGTAGTAATATGTGCCTGTTGTTGCACCATAAGGGACATATACATTTGAATTCATAGGAGAATACGTCTGTCCATTCAATATTGGGACACCGCTGTTTGTTTGTAGAATCCAGCTGCCGTCTGATGTATATATATATGCGTACATGTAATATGTAGATGAGGTTGTGCTATTAGTGATAGTTGAGGAAAATGGACCTAAATAACCACCACGATATACTGATGTTGTTGTCGGCGCTGTAAGTCTGTGTGTGAGTGATGAGGAGAATGATACACCGGTATAAATATACCCACCATAATATCCGTCACCATTATCTACAGCAGCTAGTTTTGAACCATCTGAAGAGGATGCTATTGATTTCCAAAATCTGCTGTCAGCACTTGTTTGTGCAGTCCATGTAGCTCCCGAATCTGTTGAAGTATATATATAACCACCAGAACTAAAACGGCCAATATAACCATCCACGGCAGCTAGTTTTGAACCATCTGAAGAGGACGCTATCGAATACCACCATCTGCTACCGGAGCCAGTTCGCTCAGTCCATGTGGACCCTGAATCCGTTGAGGTATAAATATAATCATTGTAAGCAACCGCCGCAAGTTTTGAACCATCCGATGAGGATGCTATCGAGTACCAATATCTGCTACCGGAGCCAGTTCGCTCAGTCCATGTGGACCCTGAATCCGTTGAGGTATAAATATAATCATTGTAAGCAACCGCCGCAAGTTTTGAACCATCCGATGAGGATGCTATCGAATACCAATATCTGCTACCGAAGCCAGTTCGCTCGAGCCATGTAGCACCGGAATCTGTTGAGGTATATATAAACCCACCATAAGTCCCGGAAATCCCTGCAGCTAGTTTTGAACCATCCGATGAGGATGCTATTGATTTCCAATACCCACTACCTGCACCGGTTCGCTCAATCCACGTAGCGCCTGAATCTGTTGAGGTATAAATATATCCACCTGAACCAGTACCAGTATAATCCACTGCAGCGAGTTTTGTACCATCTGACGAGGATGCTATTGCCCTCCAATACCTGCTGCCAGAACCCGTTTGCGCAGTCCACGTAACTCCTGAATCTGTTGAAGTATAAATATACCCACCATAATAATAACCAGAATCTCCGGCAGCGAGTTTTGAACCATCTGATGATGACGTTATTGAATACCACCATCTGCTGTCAGCACCCGTTTGAGCAGTCCACGTGTAATCACCTGCTAATGCAAAATCACTGGCATAACAAAATAATGCAAACGATACTAAGAAAATACCAATAGTACATAAGGGATTTCTTGTCACTCTGTAATTCAAAGAACTTTGGCTCATCTTCTACTCCTCCTTCATTATCCTGCTATATGCTGTTAAATAGCCTTTAAGTGCGTCACTTACACCACTTAAGCAACGCACTTAAACATTTCAGCAAGCAATATTCTTAATTCACAGTATAAGAGAAATACTTATACTCTGTTTGGTTCCAACTTGAGTCATAAATTACCTCGTAGTAGTAATATGTGCCTGTTGTTGCACCATAAGGGACATATACATTTAAATTCATAGGAGAATACGTCTGTCCATTCAATATTGGTACACCGCTGTTTGTTTGTACAATCCAGCTGCCGTCTGATGTATATACATATGCGTACATGTAATAGACAGAGGAACTTGTGTTATTAGTGATAGTTGAGGAAAATGGGCCTAAATAACCACCACGATATACTGATGTATTTGTCGGTGCTGTAAGCGTATGGGTTATTGAAAATGAAGCTGTGTAAATATAACCATTATTAGCTACAGCAGCTAGTTTGGTACCATCGGATGAGGATGCTATGCCAGTCCAATATCCGCTACCTGCACCTGTTTCTGCTGTCCATGTAGCGCCTGAATCTGTTGAGGTATAAATATATCCATTATGCGATGCAGCAGCAAGTTTTGACCCATCAGATGAGGACGCTATTCCATACCAATCTCTGCTACCAGATCCTGTTCGCTCTGTCCATGTAGCACCGGAATCTGTTGAAGTATATATATACCCACCAGAATATCCGACACCATTATTTACAGCAGCTAGTTTTGAACCATCTGAAGAGGACGCTATTCCATGCCAATATCTGCTGCCAGCACTTGTTTGCGCAGTCCATGTAGCGCCAGAATCTGTTGAGGTATATATATAGGTGTCATAACCCCCTGCAGCTAGTTTTGAACCATCCGATGAGGATGCTATTGATTTCCAATACCCACTACCGGCACCGGTTCGCTCAATCCACGTAGCGCCTGAATCTGTTGAGGTATAAATATACCCATCAGAATATCCGACACCAGTATTTCCGACAACTAGTTTTGAACCATCTGAAGATGACGCTATACAATTCCACGAACTCATACCAGAATTCGTTTGTTTTGTCCATGTAGATCCAGAATCTGTTGAGGTATAAATATAATCACCATAAGATATAAGGTAATAAGCACCAGAACTTACAGCAGCGAGTTTTGTTCCATCTGAGTTTGAGGTTATTCCATTCCACACACCAGAGACATCCGTTTCAGTAGTCCATGTAACACCTGAATCTGTTGAGGTATAAATATAATCATCATAAATACTACCGTGAGTAGAAGAACCACCATAAGTACCAGCAACAAGTTTTGACCCATCAGATGATGACGATATTGATAGCCAATATCTACTGCCTGCTCCTGTTTGCTCTGTCCATGTGTATTCAGCATGGGATAATGTTGGTACAAGCACTGTTATCATTATTACCAATACCAAAGAAAATTTAAAAAACCTGTCTGATTTAAAAACTATCGACATTTTTGTTCTACCTCCAAAAAATCATGACAGCAAAGTTGCCATTTAATTTCATTAAAAAAATCACATTAAAAACGTCAATTCGCCAAGCACATTCCTTCTTAAGTTCTGTTGCGATTAACAAAACAGCACCAATAACTCTTTCCTACGCGTGGGTTGTGCTCTAATTAAGGATAATGGGGTAAAAGTATTATGTACGGAGTTTGTGACGGTATTATGCTAGGCGTCACTTTTGATTTTTTGCGATAGATAGATAGATAGATAGATGCTTGCGCCAATCAATTGCAATATTACTTACTACACTACAAAACATAAGCGCTTAAGTATCTCCTCTTCCTGCATGTTGTTGAGGTGACTTTAGCACATGTTAACAACTTTGTCAAGCTCAAAAAAATTGTTGTGTTGCCTTTTACGAGTTTCATTGTAAAACTGTTTTAATATGTTATCAAACAGTTTATGTATGTTATCATAAGAAAATGAATAGAGAGATCTTATATGCCGCAATATTTTGATATTACGCTAAAAAGTATTTTGAAAGGATTGCCACGAAAATTTATGAAGATATTAACCGGATTTGAGACGGCAAAGTTTCTGGTAAAAAGGAGGTTAAGAAAATGCCGGTAACTATAGATATAACAAAAGATGAACTTTATTTGGATGGTAAGGAGGTTGGGTTACTTGAAGGTGAACGGAAAGGGCTGCTTGAAGGTAAACGCGAGGGGTTGTTTGAAGGTAAACGCGAAGGGTTACTCGAGGGTATTGATGGAATGCTTGAGCTCAAGTATGGTTTAAACGGACTTGAGTTAATGAATATGGTTAGAGCTATAAATACTATAGATAAGCTGGAGGAATTCAAAAATCTTATCAAGAACGCTGGTTCAGTGAGTGAACTAAAGGATTTTTTGGCAAAGAGTGTATAGATATAGCATGGCAATTGTTATCTGTAACATTTTTATTAATACGACACATTTAAAAGTGAGGTAATGGTTGAGGATAGTTTTGGTGGCAGGTGCAAGGCCAAATTTTATGAAAATAGCTCCCCTGATTCAGGAGCTGAATAAGCTTGATTTTTGCGACTATATTCTGGTACACACAGGGCAGCATTACGATTACCAAATGTCGAGGGTGTTTTTTGAGGAGTTTAAAATACCAGAGCCGGATTATTTCTTAAATGTGGGACCTGGGAGCCATTCGGTTCAGACGGCAAAAATTATGATTGAATTTGAACGTGTCTGTATTAGTGAGCTTCCTGAAATGGTAGTGGTCGTTGGAGATGTCAACTCCACTTTGGCCTGTGCACTGACCGCAAAGAAACTCAATCTAAAAGCCTCACACGTTGAGGCAGGGCTTAGAAGCGGCGATATGACTATGCCTGAGGAAATAAACAGGATTGTCACCGACTCTATTTCAGACTATCTGTTTGTATCTGAAAAAAGCGGCGTTACTAATCTTAAAAAAGAGGGAAAGTCTGACGACCAGATATTTTTTGTAGGGAATGTTATGATTGACACCCTGTATCTTCAGCTTGATGCCCTTAAAAACTTAGAAATAAATGATCCATGGCATTTTGAGAAAAAAACATATGGTGTAATAACCCTGCACCGCCCCTCCAATGTTGATACCAAAGAGGTTTGTAGTGACATAGTGGATTCTCTCATTGAAATCTCCGCTGATATGGAACTGGTCTTTCCTGTTCATCCGCGGACAAGAAAAAATTTTGAAGATTTCGGACTGATTGATAAAATAGAACGTTCACGGATACACTTAAAACCGCCTCTGTCATACAGTGAGTTTCTAAGATACTGGAAAGACGCTGCAATTGTGTTTACTGACAGTGGCGGCCTTCAGGAGGAGACCACGGTTTTGGGCATACCGTGTTTTACGCTAAGAGACAACACCGAACGCCCTATAACTGCAGAAATAGGCACAAACATAATAGTCGGCAATAAAAAGGATTCCATTATGCGAGCTTACGCTGATTTTAAAGCAGGTATTTTAAAAACCGGTACGGTACCAGAGTTATGGGACGGCAAAGCGGCACAGAGAATTGTAAATATATTAATAAAAAAGTTATAATATTATAAGTATTTGTTTAGTGGGTTGATGCGCTTATTAATCATGACCACCTGCTGTGGTTATTAAAAGTACTAACTACCGTAAGAGTGTTTTTAGCTCAGGGGGTATGTGTGTTTATAAATAATAGAAGGATCCCGATTGATTTTCCAGGTGTTTTAACTTTTGTTTTTACACTGCGCTATCTTAAACCCGTTCAGATTTACGGTCGTGCTTTATATGCCTTAAAACGTCAGTTCTATCGTGTCAACGGTCTTACAGCTTTGCGGAAAAAAGCTGCAGAACTTAAACCAACACTTCAGCAGCCACAGAAAATACAAATTACGTTTGACTTTTTAAACGTTAAAGAAACCTACCCTCTTGATTCCATAAAATGGGTGGACAACACCAAGGAAAAACTTTGGCGATATAACCAGCATTACTTTGACTTTCTCCTTAAAAATAACTACACAAAAGAAAAAGCGATTGAAAAACTGTACTTGGTTTTGGACTGGATAGAAAAGAATTCTTATGAAACCACTGAGGCCTGGGAGCCGTTTGTTATTTCAAAGAGGGTTGTAAATTGGACAAAGTGGCTTAAAGACTCAAAGTATCACTTTACTAATGATGATGAAATCAGGCTTGTTATATATGAATCCATCTGTATTCAGTGCAAACGCTTGTATCAAGACATAGAGTACCACGTTCAGGCAAACCATCTGTTTGAAAATCTAAAGGCTCTTTTTATAACGGCAGCGTTTTTAATTGAAAATGGCTACAAGGTAAACCATTTTATAAACCAGTTGATTTTTAGCGCTAAGGAACTGACAATTGAGATTAATGAGCAGATACTCGATGACGGCGGCCACTATGAGGTAACTCCCATGTACCACGAGCAGATCCTCTCCGGTATGGTTGAAATCAATCTTGCTGCTGGAGATGCTCTTGAAATTGAGAATTTAAGTGTCAACCAAGTAACTGCACTTGAAAAGCTGCATTGTCTATGCAGCGTAAAGATTAAAAAGATGAAGCACTGGCTTTCTTTTATGGTGCACCCAGACGGTAAATTTTCCCTGTTTAACGATACATCGCTTATAAAACCTAAAGAACTTGATGAAGAACATGAATTACTACAATATACGGACAGTTTCGAGTTTTTTGAAAATTCCGGTTATTTTATTAGACACTGGGGCGGCGGGTTTTATTTTATTATAGACTCCGGCAGTCCCTCTCCGGAGTATCAACCAGGGCATTCGCACTGTGACTCCATGTCGTATGAGTTGTCGCTTGCCGGTCAGCGGGTGATTGTGGACACTGGAGTCGGCTCGTATCAGGATCCGTCTGTCAGAAACTACTGCAGACGCACTGCTGCCCATAATTTACCAGTTATAGAGGGTGTAGAGCAGTCAGAGATATGGGCATTTTTCAGGATGGGGCGCCGCTCCTGTGTTTTGGAAAGGAACTACAATGTCAGCGCCGATACATTTTCTTGTTTGATAGCCGATTACAACGGAAACATTTTTGAAAGAAAGGTGGTCTTTGAAAAATACTCCTTAACGGTTACCGATGTACTAAGAAAACGCATATCTGCCGGCGCTTTTAAATCTCTTGTGCATATACATCCTGATGTGTTGGTTAAACCAGAAGGCAGCAATAAGATTTCTCTTTCAACTCCTAAAACCGTGTTTAATATTCTGTCAGAGAGCAACCTAAGCGTGCAGGAGTCAAAATATTATCCTGAGTTTGGAAAGGAAATGAGTAACAACGTTATTATCGCAGAGCAAACTAGCAGCAGCACGATAAGTTATCAGATTAATTTTTAGGCAATAGTCTTATCGTAAATACGCAATTTTACTAAGTTGTTAGGCATTATCCCAAGTTACGTTACCTTCTTCATCTTTTGGATAGTCTGAGGCAACTTCTTCATGAAGCACTCTCTTTTGTCTATCAAATACTTTGGTCGCTTGCTGCCATTTGCCATTTACCTTCTTTAGTCTAATTTTTTGACTGTAACTGCCGTTTCTTGCCGTAAAAGTAACATTGTATGACTGTTTGTTTTCGTGCTCCACATTCCATGGTTGTTCAAACATTTTTCCAAGTCCATGAGTCAAAATACCTAAATCTATATTTATACTACATTCTGCCAAATTTTCAAGAGTTGGATTACTTTTTATTTTTTCAAATTTCTGTAAATCTAATATACGAGCTGTTACATCATAGTGAGGATATTCCCCAACATGTATGGCCGTCAATATTCCAGTATTAGTATTAGAATTAAGCGAACCTATCGCAAAATAAGTGAAACTGTCTCCTCCTGTTAAGTTACAAATCATTTCATTGGTTTTTTTCTCAAATGTAAGTAACAACTTATTGAAGCGAGTATCCATTAAAGAAAAGTTTTCTTCTACCTTTGATTGCTTTATTACACGAAATATTTGGCCAGTAAGCCAACTAATGAAGAAAAAAGCGGGAGCAAATAAGGTTAATACATCTTTGACGCACAGATTTTTTTTGCTACTATTTCCGAATATATTAAACAAAAGCCAAACGGTAGAACCGAGTAAAGGTATCCAAAATTCTTTTAGTAATTGTTTGACAATTTTCAATCTGATATCCTCCTGTCATGTTTTTTCCATTGACACATAAGACAAACGTTAAAGTTCTTCAAAAAAAATCTCTTTCGCTGATTTCATGCCAGCGATCCATTTCAATGGGTATAGTATGGCTCATTTACACAAATAACATCAAGTATATGTAATAAAAAATGTAGGGTACTTTTTTTTTAAGGCGACGGCGGCATTTTTCTTTTTCACAGCGTCGTGGCAAAATTGTTCCAACACAAAGAAGGACTGCTCCTCAGAACTCTTTAAGTCATTTCTGCAACAACAGGTGAGCAGTTGTCAACACCTGACACATATGAACGCTATTTAACGATGCCTAAGATTTTGGAGATAAGGTCTATTGCCCGTGGATTTGCCAAAATTATGAGGAAAGCAAGAATTAGGAAATATAGCTTCATTTCAAGACGGACATTTTTAAATTCGCTTTTCATCCTTTCCTCAAGCAATAGCAAATCGGCTTTAGTAGCAAAATCTTTTAATAACTCTTCTTTGGCTTTACGAGGAGTTTCCTCAATAGCTTCCACCAAAGCCTTAGTTTCAGCGTCACCGATCTTATCTTTAAGCATCGTATATAATTCAATTGTCGTTGCCATGCCTTTAGAATATCATAAAAACAAACTAATTGCAATCCCCTTAACAACCCTAAATTTGCCGAGGGGTCTCCCCAGTGGGAGACAACCTTGACGCTCTTTATCGTCAATCTGTACAATGAATAAAATGAGAAAAATACTATTTTTTTCAGAGAATTTTCCACCTGAAGTAAATGCCGCCTCAACGCGGGTATATGAGCGTGCGTGTTATTGGGTTAAGTGGGGATATGACGTAACTGTGATAACCTGTGCTCCCAATTTTCCTCAGGGACGCCTTTATCCGGGGTATAAAAACAAATGGCATCAGGTTGAGTTCATGGACGGGATTCGCGTGGTAAGAGTCAAAACCTTCATCAGTAAAAACGAGGGTGTTGCTCTTAGAACTCTGGATTTCCTCTCCTATAACATAACAGCAGTGGCAGCCGCAATTTTTGAAAATAAACCGGATGTCGCAATTTCAACATCTCCGCAGTTTTTTGCAGCAGTGGCTGGATGGATGGTGTCAGAGGCACGCAGAATACCGTTTATATTTGAACTTGGAGATCTGTGGCCAGCATCAATTGCAGCCGTTGGGGTCATGAAGCGGGGAAATATCCTTCTAAAAATGGTTGAAAAACTAGAGCTTTACCTCTATGACAGGGCGGCTCATGTGGTCTCTCTTACAAACTCATTTAAAGAGGATTTAGTAAGGAGAGGTGTTCCGGAGGATAAAATAACTGTGGTGATTAACGGCGTGGATTTGCCCCGTTATGCTCCTATGCCAAAAGACCCAGAGCTTATGAGTACACTTCATCTTGACGAAAAATTTGTGGTTGGCTACATTGGCACACAGGGAGCTGCCCACGGTCTTGAAAATGTGATTGAGGCAGCTAAAATAATAAATGACCACAGTGATGACATCTGTTTTCTCTTTGTTGGAACAGGCTCAGAGCATGAAAAACTTAAAGCAAAAGTTGAACAATTTAATCTCTCATCACATGTGCTCTTTGTGCCGCCTAAACCCAAAGCTGAGATGCCCAAATACTGGAGTCTCTGTGATGTGGCGCTAATTCATCTAAAAAACTCACCGGTGTTTAAAACCGTGATACCCTCAAAAATGTTTGAAGCCATGGGAATGGGGCTGCCGCTTCTGGTAGTTTCCCCCGAAGGTGAGGCCAGTGCAATTGTACAAAGAGAAGGTTGCGGATTGTGGTGTCCTGCCGGAGAGCCACAACTATTTTCTAAAAATATCCTGTTTCTTAAAGAAAACCCTGCAAAACTCAAAGATTTCTCTGCTAAGAGCCTTGATGCTTCCCAGAGATATACTAGAGAAACGCAGGCTAAAAAAATGATAGATGTGGTAGAAAACGTTATAAACACTCCATTTATGACAGGAGATTAAACAAATGAGACTAAGCAGGGTTTTAGTGACAGGAGCAAACGGATTTATCGGCCGGGCAGTGTGTCAATATTTGGAAAATGCGGGGTTTAATGTAAGAGCTGCTGTAAGAAATCTTGATGACGGGGTCAGAGAGATTCTGCCTGATGTCAAAGACTTTTGCGAAATAAAGGACATTGGCCCGGATGCCGTATTTGGGAACGCCTTAAACGGAGTTGATGCAGTTGTACACCTTGCGGCAAGGGTTCATGTGATGAAAGAGTGGGCATCAGATCCTCTTGTTGAGTTTAGAAAAGTTAACACCATTGGCACAAAAAGGCTATATGAGGAGGCGATGGCTAATGGTGTAAAAAAGTTTATCTTCATAAGCACAGTTAAAGTTAATGGTGAAAAAACAACCAACAGACCCTTTACAGAACACGACACCCCTCGTCCTCAGGACTCCTATTCAACATCAAAACTTGAAGCCGAGGAAATCCTCACAGAACTGTGTGAATATGACTCGCCAACTGCTGTAACGATATTGCGCATTCCGCTTGTCTATGGGCCGTTTGTTAAAGGTAACTTTCTAAGGCTTCTTGAAATAACCTCTAAAAACATCCCACTTCCTCTTAAAAACGTCAATAACCGCCGCAGCATGTTGTACGTAGGTAATCTTGCCAGCGCCATAGAGACCACTTTACACGATTTAAGCAAGGGAGTTAAAACTTATATGGTTTCTGACACTGTGGATATCTCAACTCCAAAGCTTATTACGATGATTTCAAAGGAAATGGGCAAAGACCCAATACTATTACCCTTTCCTGTCCCGCTATTGCGGCTGGCCGGTGCATTAACCGGTTTTAGTGATGAGCTTGACAGGCTCCTGGGCTCTCTCACTGTTTCCACATACAGGATAAAGCTTGATCTTAACTGGAGCCCTCCTTATGATGTTTCTTACGGCATACGAGACATGGTTCAGTGGTTTACCAGCAAGACAATCAAGGATTAGGCAGAGGCTATGATATTTTACTTATCTGCGGCAATAGCCTTCATATTTGCATATCTGATATGGAAGCAAGGATTTAGGTTTTCACTTGTTGACATACCTAATGCCAGAAGTTCGCACGTACATCCTACGCCAAGAGGCGGCGGGCTTGGTATAGCCGTTGCAGTTTTAACCTGTGGGCTGCTTACAACCAATAACCATTGGTTGGTGCTCATAGTATTTGCAATGGGAATTCTTGGCTTTTTAGAGGATATATTTAGTTTATCCACAGTGTTGCGGTTAATAGTTCAACTAATACTTTCAGTATTGATGGTTTATTTCACCCTTAACATCCCTCACACACCTCTTGAAATCATGCTTTTTATTTTTTGGTGTATTTTTCTAACGGCTACAGCTAATTTCTATAATTTTATGGACGGGATAAACGGGATAGCCGGAGTTACCGGAGTAACAGGTTTTCTATTCATGGCTGTGTATGCGCTTTTAGGAGCAATGCAATATGATGCCGGTCTCTTTGCAGTGATACTGTGCGGAGCTTGTGCTGGATTCTTACCGCTTAATTTTCCTAAAGGGAGGGTTTTTATGGGAGATGTGGGAAGTCTCCTTCTTGGCTTTGCTTTTGCCTATATGGTCATGAAGATGTCAACATCTGTTGGCACATTTATATGTCTTACAATGTTTCTTTGCACTTTTTATGCTGACAGTATTGTGACGATTTATTATCGTTTAAGTTTAGGAGAGAATCTGACACAAGCTCACAGACGCCACCTGTACCAGTACATGAGTAATGAGCTTGCCATGCCACATTGGAAAGTGACACTCCTCTATGGGGTGATACAAGCCATTGTAAGCTTTGCCGCTCTGATTACGATAAGAAGTACGTTATTGTGGCAATTTAGCCTTTTTGGTGGATTTTCCATACTCTTTATTGCCTCATACTATCTGATAAAGAGAATCCCCTCCAAAACATAACTCTTTATAAAGGTTTCGCCAAAAACAACCGAAAAGTAATTAAAAGTTATACATTGTGCCAAGGAGGTGCTACAATGGAATACACAGTAGAATATGTACCAACAATGCCAGATTTGAGGGATGCAGTCTCCAATGAAAATAAAAACAGGTCATTCAGAAGGGCAAAGAAGCCGTTAAAGAAAATACGGGAAAAAGAAGAGCCTGTAGAGAGAAAATCTGATGGGCATAACATAGACATTCTTGTTTGATTTATGAAGTACAGATAGTGCGATACTAAACATTAATCAACAAGAAATCCAGGAGATTATCTTCAAGGACAAGACGGAAACCTATATGAAAGTCCTTGAAGTCCGGGGCGTTAAGACTTCTGTAAGAACTACGTGCAAATTTTGGGAAAGTACGCCAACTCCCTCCACGCATCACACGATTGCAACCACCTCTTATACAAACTGGACGATTAACAGAGTGTTTGCTGTAAGCATTTTCGTCATATACATCCTCCACCCACTCCCATACATTACCGCTCATATCGTATATCCCCAAACCGTTAGGCTTCTTCTGTCCTACCGGATGCGGCATCATTTCTGAGTTACCGTCATGCCAGGCATAATCCCCTACGCTATTTTCATCGTTAGTTCCTGCCCAATTCTCATCCTTTCCGCCACTCCGACAGGCATATTCCCACTCTGCCTCAGTTGGTAAACGATGTTTCTTTCGTGTTTGTGTATTTAACCTGTTTGCAAAATCCTGAACATCATACCAACTTACCTCTTCAACAGGATAATTCAAACCATATGTCAATGATGGATTATTCTCCATTACTTTTAGCCATTCCTTCTGAGTTACCGGATATTTACCAATATAGAAATCATCCAGGCAAACCTTATGAACTGGTCTTTCCTCAGCCTCTCCCTCACCAAACACATCTCCCATCTGATAGCATCCGCCCTTTACAAACACAAATTCCATACCGGTTACAGGGCATATAAAATCCTTCTCAGTGCTCATTACAGTGATTATACACTAAGATGAATAAATTTTTAAACTTACAGTAATTGCTCGTATTTTCATGGTTGACTCAACTGTCGGCAAAGCGTTAATTTAATGTATGGAGGGAGTGGAAATACTTGATGTTTCTGGTGACATCGGGTTAAGGGTGACTGCCACCACAAAGGAGGAGTTATTTGTGAAAGCAGCATGTGCTTTGTTTTCACTCATCACAGATTTTGAGACAATTGAGCCGCTTGAAAGCAGGGAGATTGCGCTTTCTGCCGATTCCTCAGAAGACCTCATGGTTGCATGGCTTAATGAGCTCATTTATAATTTTGATGTTTTCGGATTTCTCTGTAAAGATGTAACTATAAACAAGCTGTCACAAAGACATATCAAGGCTACCGTAAAAGGAGAGACTTTTGATGAGGAAAAACACAAAAGAGGATTTCTCATAAAAGCTGCCACTTATCATAATCTTAAACTTGTGTGTGAGCCGTCTTTTTCCTCTTTGGAGATAATTCTGGATATATAGCCACCGGAAAGTGAGGAGGGTAAAAAATTATGACAGAAAAACTGATAAGAAAAGATGAAAACACGATAGAGGTTCCGATAGGTTACAAGGCCGGAATGCGTGTGCCGGGGTTGATTTATCTAAATGCACAGCTTGAAAAATTCCTTGAGCCACAGGCTGTCGCTCAGGTAGCTAACGTATCCACACTGCCTGGCATTGTTGGATACTCTCTTGCCATGCCTGATATTCACACAGGTTACGGATTTCCGATTGGCGGTGTTGCTGCGTTTGATTTAAACGAGGGGATAATCTCACCCGGTGGAGTTGGTTATGACATAAACTGCGGAGTCAGGCTACTTAGAAGCAACCTCACTAAGCAGGAGGTGCTCCCGCACATAAAAGACCTTGTTGCCGCAATATACGCAAATGTGCCCTCAGGGGTTGGCTCAAAGGGTAAGATTAGGCTAACTCCGGACGAGCAGAAAAATGTTGTCTTAAAGGGAGCTCTATGGGCAGTGGAGCAGGGTATGGGCAGCGGTGCAGATTTGGAAAAAACCGAGTCAGAAGGTATGATGTCAGGCGTGGATGAGACCTCAATAAGTGAAAAAGCCTATGAACGAGGCAGAAATCAGATGGGAACTCTGGGCTCTGGGAATCACTTTATAGAAATTCAGTATGTCAGCGAAATATTTAACGAAAAAGCCGCTCAGGCATTTGGGCTTTTTGAGGGACAGGTCACAGTTATGATTCACACAGGCTCTCGGGGGCTGGGGCATCAGGTATGTACCGACTTTTTGCCAATTATGGAACGCGCCTCTAAAAAGTATGGAATTGAGCTTTACGACAGAGAATTAGCCTGTGCTCCATTTCATTCACAGGAGGCAGAGGAATATTTTTCAGCTATGAAAGGTGCTGCCAACTACGCATGGGCAAATCGACAGAGCATTATGCACCTTGTGTCGGAGTCTTTTATTGCAGCTCTGAGAGGCTCACCGTCAAGCATTGGGCTCTCTTTGGTCTATGACGTTGCACACAACATTGCAAAGGAGGAAACCCATCGGGTTGGAAAGCGTGATGTCAGATTGATAGTGCACAGAAAGGGGGCAACCAGGGCGTTTCCGAAAGATCACCCTGAGCTTCCAGATATTTATAGAGCCGTAGGACAGCCGGTGTTAATTCCAGGCGATATGGGGCGTGCCTCGTTTGTGCTTATTGGTACACAAGACGCTATGACCGAGACTTACGGTTCGACTTGTCATGGAGCGGGCAGACTGCTTTCCCGTCACGGCGCAATAAAGGCAGCCAAGGGGAGGCAAATCTGGAAAGAACTGCTTGATGCCGGCGTTACGGTTACAAGTGCAGGCAGGGGCACACTTGCCGAGGAAATGCCGGAGGCTTATAAGAATATTAATAATGTTATCAGCGTTGTTGACAATGCCCGTATTTCTCAAAAAGTAGCGATGCTTAAACCCATCGGTGTTGTAAAAGGATAATTCTCAATGCTAAAATCGCTGAAAATTGGAAAAATTAACTTTGCCAATCTGTTTCCGATTTTTCATTGTCTTGAAAATGACATAAACCTAAACAAAACCGAATCGTATGAGATAATCTCAGGCGTACCTTCATATCTTAACTCGCTAATCAGAGAGGGGAAAATTGATGTCAGCCCATCGTCTTCAATTGAGTACCTGCGTCACCCGGAGCTTTATGATCTCATTAAAGAGCACTCAGTAAGCTCCTTTGGCGCAATAGAGAGTATTTTACTTTTTAGTGCAGACGATATCTGTAACCTTGGCGGTAAAACGGTTTTGGTCTCTGTTCAATCGGAAACGTCAGTAGCGCTACTTAAAGTTATTCTTTCGGAATTTTACGGAATAACCGTCAGCATGGAACCCTCTGACGCTAAACTTGCCGAGGGACTCGGCACCCACCCTGCCTACTTGCTAATCGGTGATAACGCTCTCATTGAAAACCGCAGAAGTGTTAGAATTAATAAGAAAATTTATATTTATGATCTCGGTCAACTTTGGTATGAGCACACGGGATTACCCTTTGTATTTGCACTTTGGATAGCAAGAAAGGACTGCAACCGGAAATTACTTTCAGAGTTTGAATTTTCCCTTAAACGTGCAAAAAAACAAGCCCTGAGCACCCTCTCAGAAATAGCTTCAGTGTCCCCCTACCCTGCTGAAATGCTCTCCAAAGAAATGCTCGTATCATACTGGGAGAATATATCTTATGACCTCACTGAAAAACACATGCAAGGCCTACAACTATTTGAAAGCTATCTGTTTAAGGGAAGAGAGTAAGGAAGAAGGAGGGAGAGGGCTTTGCCTATTACGGCTGGGGTGCCTCACCCCTTCCCCGTGATCCCTCGGTTTGGAGTACAGTGTTTTTAATTTTGACATAGTTAATAACTTAGTTTATAATTTAAGTATGAAAGTGAATATTCATGAGGCGGCAGCTCATTTATCAAAGCTTATAAACAGGGTAAGCAGTGGTGAGGAAATAATAATAGCCAGAGCAGGTACACCTATTGCAAGGCTTGTACCGATTCCCAACCGGCGTACAAATAGAATTCCTGATACGGCTAAAGGTAAAATTACTGTTCATGAAGATTTCACCGCTCCATTACCAGACGAAATAATTGATTCCTTCTATAAATGAGAGCTTTACTGGATACACACACTTTTCTGTGGTGGATAACCGACAGTTCTTTGCTATCAGACATTGCTGTGCGAATTATTAGTGATGCAAAGACTGAGCTGTACCTTAGCTCTGTCAGCGTGTTGGAGATGGTAATAAAGGCTCAAATTGGAAAGTTGACTTTACCCGATACGCCAGAGATATTCATAACTAGTCAAATGGTTATAAATTCTATACAGTGCATGCCAATGAATATGAACCATGCCTTTGCTGTATATACCTTACCTATGCACCACAGGGACCCATTTGACAGGCTGCTTGTTGCTCAGGCACAATCTGAGGAATTACCTATTATTACGAATGACCAATTTATTAAGCAATATGGTGTTACTGTTATTTGGTAAATCATAAGTGACAGTCTCATACGATGGCTTTTTTCTTGACAATCTTTTTCATTCTATGTTTTACTTAGCCATCACAACAGTTATTTCTTAAGTGTAGAAATTGCTTAGGGCTTGTTTACCGGAGGGCTGTAATGGTTCAGTTTGGCAATAACAAAACATCACTACTTGCCAACTCCGCAAGCTTCATAGCAATCGTCTTTGTGTTTATAATAGCAGTCGGACTGAACACTCCAACCGTTACCTCTGCCGCTGAGCCGCCCTCTGAGCCAATTCTCCGTATTAATACCGAAATGCACACAGCAGGAATATTCGGAATCGGAGTTGATGCAGAAAACAAATATCTTGTAACCGGCTCAGGTGACAAAACGGTAAAAGTGTGGGACATTCGTGACTTTAGTTCAGTAAAACTTATACAAACCCTCAGAGTACCTATTGGTGAGGACAGAGAAGGGAAAATATTTGCGGTTGCAATATCTCCCGATGGTAAAACTATAGCTTGTGGCGGTTATACAGGATACGATTGGGATAAATCTCATTCTATTTATATATTTGACAGACAGACTGGAAAACTAAAACAACATATAACAGATCTGCCTGATATTATATATTATCTCGTATATTCTAAAGATGGCAGGTTTCTTGCTTCTACACTAAGACACAATGGCATACGGATATATAAAGCTAATGATTATTCACTGGCAGCCTCTGACAGTGATTATGGAGATAGAAGTCTATGCGCTGATTTTGACAAAAATGGCAGGCTCGTTACATCATCTTATGATGGTAATATACGGCTTTATGACAATACTTTCAAGCTCATATCAAAGGAAAAAACAAAAAGCGGTACGCAATCTCGTTCAGTTAGTTTCTCGCCTGATGGCTCTAAGATAGCAGTTGGATTTGACGAAACAGATAAGGTGGATATTCTTTCAGGCAGAGACCTTTCTTATAAATACTCTCCTGATACAACGGGTTTAGATGCCTTTTCTTATAATGTTTCCTTCTCCTGTGATGGTAAATACCTATATGCCGGTTATAGAAAGCCCGAAGGCAACCGGCAAATAAATATTAGAAAATGGCCAAATGAAGAGAAAGGTACATACAAAGACATAATAAATGTTGCAGGCAATACTATTAACCAAATTTTACCACTTAACAACGGCGGTATTGTTTTGTGCTCTCACGATCCTTCATTTGTCATACTTGATAAAAATGATGGAAAAGTTGTTTGTAAAACAGGTTATAATGCCGATTACAGAGGAAACAGAGAGGGGTTTCAAATTTCAAAAGATGCTAAAACCATCAGGTTCTGGTATGAAAATAAAGGTAAGTTTCCTAAATTGTTTTCGCTGACAGAAAGAGAATTGTCAGATGTTTCAAATTTAAAAGAAGGCCTCCTTAAACCGATTTTAAAATCTGAGAGATTAAATATTACAAACTGGCATAATAATATTGATCCAGAATTAAATGGTACAGCCTTGAAACTTGAGAAGTACGAAACATCAAGAAGCCTTGCGATATTTCCTGACAGCAGCAGTTTTTTGCTTGGTGCAGACAGGTATTTAAGGCTTTTTGACAGTTACGGCAGGGAAAACTGGAATATTGTTGCACCCGGTGCAGCTTGGGACGTAAACGTATCTCAAAATGGAAAAATAGCGGTAGCGGCTTATGCAGATGGGACTATTCGATGGTACAGGGTAAGTGACGGTAAGGAGCTTTTGGCGTTTTTCCCGCATAATGACAAAAAGAGATGGGTACTATGGACGCCAAAAGGATATTACGATGCCTCGGTAGGCGGTGATGATTTAGTTGGTTGGCATTTAAACAGAGGTAAAGACAAAGAGGCGGATTTCTTCCCCGCTTCAAAATTCCGCTCTACTTATTACAGACCCGATATTGTCTCAAAAGTACTCGATACTCTTGACGAAGATGAGGCAGTAAGACAAGCAAATGAACAAGCTAACAGAAAAACGCAAACCGTAACAATTACTGAAAAGCTGCCCCCTGTTGTTAGAATACTTTCACCATCATCAGGGGCTGAAGTAGCCAATACGTCGCTGACGGTAAGGTATGAACTCCGCACACAGGATGATGCTCCGGTTACATCTATAAAGGTTTTAGTAAACGGAGAAAGACAAGACTCTGAAAAAGGCATCACGGTAAAACCAAACGAAGGTACCTCTAACGAGGTAAAGGTAACAATCCCTGGCAAAGATAGTGAAATTGCAATAATAGCAGAAAACAGAAACTCAGCCAGCGAACCGGCAATCGTGTTTGTAAGATGGTGCGGGGCTGTTAAAAAAGACGATGAGTTTGTGATAAAGCCTAAACTTTACATCCTTGCCATCGGGGTGAACAGATACAAAGACAAGGAGTTGAGATTAGCATATTCGTCAAAGGATGCAACAGACTTTGCTGGGGTCATGAAAACACAAAAAGGCAAACTCTATCGTGATGTTGAGATAAAGGTTATAACTGATGAAAATGCTTCGAAGGTAAACGTATTGGATGGGCTGGATTGGATTCAAAAACAGGTGACAAGTAAAGACATAGCTATGGTACTGCTTTCCGGGCACGGTGTAAACGACTCAAACGGAGTATATTATTATCTGCCTGCCGATGTGGACACAGAGAGGTTAAAAAGTACAGCGGTGCCGTTTTCAGAAATAAAAAGCACAGTGAGCGCTCTTGCTGGTAAGACGCTATTTTTTATAGACACCTGCCACTCAGGAAATGTGATGGGGGGCCGCAAGGGGTTAGATGATATAAACGGAGTAATAAACGAATTAACGAGCGCTGAAAACGGCGCAATTGTCTTTGCAGCCTCAACAGGCAGGCAGTATTCATTGGAGGACCCATCATGGGGTAACGGAGCTTTCACTAAGGCGGTGGTTGAGGGCCTTTCGGGCAAAGCTGACATGAAAGGCAGCGGCAGGATAACCGTTAACATGCTTGATTTATATATATCCGAACGTGTTAAGGAACTAACAAAAGGTAAACAGACGCCAACAACGACTAAACCCGCTACCGTACCGGATTTCCCAATAGCGGTTGTGAAGTAGGCAATATGGCAGTTTAAGGAGGTCTAACAATGTTACGTAAGGAACACTGGGAAAACATTTACAAATGCAAGCAGCCAAATGAAGTAGGCTGGTACGAGGCGCACCCTGAGATGTCACTCCGATTGGTTAAATCAACTGGGGTCGGAATTGACGGCAGCATTATTGACGTAGGTGGCGGTGCATCAAGTCTCTCGGATGTGCTTATAAAAGATGGATACCAAAAAATCACTGTGCTGGACATTTCAGCCGCTGCACTACAAAGAGCAAAAGAACGGCTCGGAGAACTTAGCAATCGAGTTACGTGGCTTGAAGGAGATATCACTGAGGCCAAACTCCCTGACAATTACGACATATGGCACGATCGGGCAGTGTTTCACTTTCTTACCGATGCCGATGACCGTAAAAAATATGTGGATACTTTAAGAGAATCCCTTAACACGGGCGGATACGCCATCATTGCAACATTTTCCATAGAAGGGCCAATGAAGTGCAGCGGTCTGGATGTGGTAAGATACAGCCCTGAGACACTTCATAGTGAGCTGGGAGATGATTTTAAATTTCTGGAATCAATAAATGTTGAACATGTTACTCCGTCAAAATTTGTGCAAAAGTTTATATTCTGACTTTTTAAAAGGGTGTCGGGCACACCAACCTTAAACTAAGTCAACTAATCGTGGCAAACAAACTTGGGGTCAAGGGGGCTGGCCTCCTTGTGGGAGAGGGTCAAGGGAGAGGGCAACGCCCTCTCCCTTATACATCCTACTGTTTACTTGAAATCGTAACGTATATAAAGGAACCGCTGCGGTTAATCAAAAGAAGTAAATCGTCATCATTTTTTAGAGCGCTTAATACATGCTCGTAGTCCTTCATACTGTTGATGCGTTTTCTGTTTATCTCCTGAATGACATCCCCTTGTTTAAGAACAGAGGCTGCAGGGCTTTCATCAGTTACATTTGTAACAATAACACCGGTGACTTTTGCCGGTATATTGAATCTCTCCTTAATAGACTGGGTTAGCTCCTGAATGCTTACCCCTTTTAGTTTATTTAGCCGTGACTCCTCCTGAGACACAGTTTGTTCAGCCTGTTTTTCATCCGGCAACTCACCAATTGTCATTTTTACAGCCATTTCCTTACTGTCACGCACAACCACAAGGGAGACTGATGTGCCGGGTTTGGTGGCTGCTACCATATTTCTCAGTTCTCTTGTTGATTCAGCATTTTTACCCTCAAAGGAGATTATAACGTCTCCGCGCTTAAGGCCTGCCTTGTCAGCCGGACCGCCATCCATCACATCGGCTACCAGAACCCCCTTCTGAGCTTTCGTACCAAATGATTTGGCAAGCTCCGGAGTCAGTGGTTGTATGTTTACCCCTAACCAACCTCTGACCACTTTACCGCTTTTCATGAGGCTTTCCATAACTGATTTGACCATGTTTGACGGTATGGCAAAACCTATTCCCTGGTAACCACCGGTTGTTGAAAATATCGCCGTATTAACACCCACAAGCTCGGCATGGCTGTTAACCAAAGCTCCACCAGAGTTGCCGGGATTAATTGCCGCATCTATCTGGATAAAATCCTCGTAATCGGCTATTCCAACATCAGACCTGCCCACAGCACTTACTATCCCCATTGTAACAGTCTGGCTAAGGCCATAAGGATTACCTATAGCCAGCACTATATCGCCTACGCGTAGTTTTTCGGAGTCGGCCATTTTAAGTACCGGCAAATTTTTAGCCTCTATTTTAATAACGGCAAGATCGGTTTTAGGGTCTGCCCCTATCACCTTGCCCTTATATTCGGTTTTGTCTGAAAGCTTCACCATTATCTCATCAACATCTCTGACCACATGGCTATTGGTAAGAATGTAACCGTCCTCCCGCACTATCACCCCTGAGCCAAGCGCTTTGGATTCAAACTTTTTGTTAGGATGAGAATGAGGGGATTCGTCCCCAAAAAACCTCTTAAACATGGGATCATCAAAGAAGTTCCCAAAGGAGTTTTGTACGGAAACTTTCTTAGTGATAGAAATATTAACCACAGAGGGCTTTGCCGCATCCGATACCTCCGTAAGAGCTGTGCTGAACTGATCCAGTATAGACTTGCTTTGAAGTGATACTTCTTTATTCTGAGCAATTGACTGGTTATGGATGTTAAGGCTTGACGACAGCACTAACCCCGCAACAATTCCGCTTAGTAACAACAACACCCCTAAAAGAGTTTTCCTCTTTGCAGACGACATCGTTTTCCTCCGTTATTTTTTATATTTACACTTACAGCCTGCTCTTTCTGAAAACAGGTTTACTCCTTTCCACCAACTCTAATTATCCCAAAATAGCTCCCTGCGTGTCAACCACAAGTTAGTGCAGCTGCCAAGCGCTTGAAAAAAAGCCGTTAACTGGTATATTATACTGCTATGGAAATTCTGAATACTTTAGCGATAATTATAATCCTTGGCGGAATTCTGGCCATCGCATATCAGGTGTTTATATTTATGGAACATAAGTCAAACCTGACAATAACGTGTGACCATCTGGACTCTGAGGTCTATGTGGATGGACTGCTTGTGGGTGAGCCTCCGGTTGAGACCAGAGTATCTCCAGGCTCTCACAACATATTGATAAAGAAAATGCTTGACGACGGCAGCTATTTTATGTACGAGGGAGTTGTTAACCTGGGCAAAGGAGCAGTAAAGAATCTGGATTATATACTTCAGCAGAAATTCACAGAGAAATACTACTGGCAAAAGGCTACGATGTCTGATGAAATAGCTGATTACAAGGACTATATAGAACGCTACCCTGAGGGGGCATTTGTTGATGAGGCGACAGAAAGGACTGAGGATATTATATATGAAAAAGCAGAGGACTTAAAGTCCTGTGAAGAGTATCTAAAACTCTATCATTCCGGAAAACACTCAGTAGAGATAAGATCTAAAATGGAGGAGATGACTTACGCACTCTGTGACACAATCAGGGGATGCAAACTGTACATAGAAAAGTACCCTAAAGGAATATACATAAATGACCCACAGGTAAAGCGAGTTAAAAAACTCCTCGTAGCTGTGCACTATTTACCGGCAAAAACACTTGAAGGACATCACGGACCGATTAATTGTATAGGAGTTATGGAACAGAGAGCTTTCTCCGGTTCAGACGATAAGACCATAAAGATGTGGGATGTGCCTACCGGCACGCTGATATATAGTTACGAGGGGCACACTGACGGAGTGTCCTCTGTAGCAATATCTGGTAAAACAATGGCCTCAGCTTCAGAAGACAGAAGCATAATAATCTGGAATCTTGAAGAGAACAGCATCATGCGCAGAATCACAGGACATGAAGGGTGGATTACCACTGTGGCCATATCAGGTGGATTTGTGGTATCAGGGTCTGAGGATAAAACCATAAAGATATGGAATATTGAAAGTGGCGCTCTCATAAAAACCATCCCTGCACATACCGGCACTATATGGAAAGTGGCAGTATCCGGAGAGAAAATTATTTCCAGCTCAGAGGATAAAACCATAAGAGTCTGGAACATGAAAACCGGTGAGTTGATAAAGAAATTTGAGGGACATGCTGATAACGTATGGTCTTTTGATGTGGCTGGCGACAGGATTATCTCCGTGTCATGGGACGATACGATAAGAGCGTGGGACCTAAAAACAGGTACGGCATTATACACGGTAAAAGCAAACTCTGGCAGAATTTATGCTGTTTGCGTGCATAATAATAAGATATTTACCGGGTCATGGGACAGAAAGATTCGTGTTTGGGACCTTAACAGCGGTGACCATCTGACAACGATGGAGGGGCACCAGGAGAGTGTCTATGCTATAGTTGCCATGGGGGAGAAAATAATCTCAGCATCCTATGACAAATCTCTTATAGTTTGGGAGGTTGAATCCGAGGAAAAAGCAGATAGCTCCAGCGACAGCGCATTTGTGTAGTTCTATAACAAAATTATGACACCTATAGAGATTTACAAGGAACTGCCAAAGACCAATTGCGGCCAATGTGCAGAAAAGACCTGTATGGCACTTGCCATTGTGGTTTCAAAAGGCTCTAAAACTCTTGATGTTTGCCCATCTCTGCCGAAAGAGACCGTAGAGCGTCTATCCAACTCTATAAAAACCGTGGATGTAACCAAAACCATCCTTGAAAATCTCAGGGTGGAAACAGAAAAAATCAATCTTGAAGCTGCCGCAGCTGCTATCGGCGCTCAAATTGTAGATAATGGAATTAAAATACACTGCATGGGAGCAGACTACACTATCGAAAAAAACGGCACTATAGAAACCGATGGCCAGGTAAATGTCTGGATAAATATACTGCTTCTAATTTATATAAAAATGGGCAGTGCTATTAAAGATTCCTCCTCAGGTAATGTTCCAGTGCGATGGGTTTCTTTTGATGAGCTCAAATCCGGCAGCATGAAATCCAATTCGTATAGAAAAGAGTCTGAAATCCCACTGACAGCCATGTTTGAAAACGATTATACCCGCACGGTTAATGCGCTCACCCTCCTTGGAGCAAAACCCTATGCCGGCCAACCCTCAGACAACGCATGGATAGTATATCTTCTGCCCAAAATCCCCGTCTTAATCCTCTACTGGAGAGGCGATGGCGAATTCCCCACCGACGTTAAAATCCTGTTCCCCCATGATACAGATAGTTTCATGGACGTTGAGTCAGTTATCTTTTTGATGCGTGAAATGGTTATCGCTCTTAAAGAACTATGAAAATATTTTGACACGAACGCCTTTTTAAAAGTCCGCGGTTGAGTATCAGGTTTGCTACTCAACCACCTCAACACTATCCTCCCTGAGTAAATCAAAAACCCTGATTTTACCATCGTCTTGAATAAAATTAAATCGTGTTGCTGTGTTTTTGATTTGAGGTTGAACGTTAATCAGATCGATTCCGGTCACTATTTCCTGAGTTGAGGCTTTTCCTATTGTCCCCATCATTTTTGATACAGCTACCGTAACAGCCTTAAAGTCTATAATAAAATAAAACTCCTTTTTGAGCTTTTTGAATTCCTCAACAGTTTCATTTATGAGGTCAATCACCTCATCCTGTTCATTAATACTGCCGTTTTCAAAAACAATATTAAATGATAATTTCTTTTTCATCTCTTCTCCTCTCTATTTAAAAGATTTTTATTTATTCAATTGTTTCCATAGAAATTCAGGTTTTTCTTTTTGTCGTTGATATCGGAATTAATATGGTTTGCTCCCTTAGTTTTGACTACCATAGTTACCTTATTGCCCCGTTCGTTGAAAAACAGGGTAAATCCTGTTTCCACTATTAACCAAAGCCCCCTTCCACGCGCATTTGAAAGAGGAGGACATTGTGTCGGTATTGTATGCGGAGGACCGTTTCCTTCATCTTCAATGGAAAAAGTTAATAACTCTGAAGTCATCTCCCATTCAATGAAGATTTTACGGCCAGTCTCAAATTTATTGCCGTGTTCCTGAGCGTTTATAAGAAGTTCGATTAACGCTGATTTGATATTGAAAATTTCTTGTTTATTACCAAAAGCAAAATCCTCTAAAACAGGACTAATCTCGTTTGCAAACAGTTCAATCTGTTCGTCTGTACTAAAAATTGTGCGTTTATACGTAAACTACTCCTTTTCTATAATTATGATAGTTATGTCATCATCGAATTTGCTGGTGAAGTTTTGCATTTCACAAACAAGAGCGTCTTTCATATCCTCGGATGATAAAGAAGAATTTATTCTCATAAAATTTATAAGGTTGTCTGTTCCGAAGGGTTTGCCCTCAGGGTTGACTGCTTCAATCAGACCGTCCGTGTAAATAAGCAAGCGATCGCCCTGCTTAAACTCAAACGCCACTTCTTGTACATTCACCTCTGGAAACATACCAAGTGGGGAGCCAGAGGATGTTAACTCGATTACATCCTCACCGCTTAACAAAAGCGGAGCGGGTTGCCCTGCATTAGAGAATATAAAATTTTTCTGATTAAAAATCAAATACATACATGCCACGAAGCTATTTTCCTGAGACAACAAGTCATAAATATCGCTGTTTATGCCTGATAGGAATTCAGAGGGATGAAGGGATGGCGCCGGGTAATAGTCAATGGTGGATAAAATCCGCATTGACATAAGCGCTGCCGATACGCCGTGACCACAAGTGTCGGCAAAAAAAAGTCCGGCTTTACCTGTAACCATTGCTTTTGAGAAAAAGAAATCTCCCGAAATATCTGCTGCAGGACTATTAAACAATACTACTTTTAGTCCGGCATTTATAAGATTTTTCTTGGTTTCCTGCGTGTTTGTCAGGAATTTTTTTTGAACCCTTGCGGCGTAGTGAAGATCGGCTGTTCTTTCCTTTTCCAGAGCATTCTTTGCCTTCACAGCAATAGATTTGGAGGAATATGCTTTTACGCGAGCCTGTAGTTCTGCCGGTTTAAACGGTTTACTTATGAAATCATCGGCGCCAAACTCATGGGCCTTTTTAATCTCATTGGCTTCACAAGTAATTACGGATGTCAGTATAATCACAGGAATTTCTTTGGTGTCAACATCTTTTCTTAATTCTGCCAAAGCGGTGTAACCATCCATTACCGGCATCACAATATCCAGTATGATGAGATCAGGTTTATGTTCCCTCGCAAGCCTTAGCCCCTCCTGTCCGTTTTCGGCAAGAATAACTTCATTGCCATCCTTTTCAAGATAAGCTTTACAAAGGAGACGAATGCTTTTATCGTCATCTGCGATTAACACCTTAATATTAGCAGGTATTTTGCTCATTCCAGACCTGTATAAATTATTTCTATGTTTTGGAAAAACGCCAATCTATCTGTCTCTTAAATATCCTTGAAACAGATCTCTTAAAGAAACATCAACTCTAACTATTAATTTCGACACAGCCCAGCTACTTTGTCTCCTACCTCTTATCACCCACAGTTGTTATTATTAACGCCATTATGCTTCTTTAAATAGTAGCATACTAATGCAGCTATAGTCAACAAATTTGAAATACATATGGTCAAAGTGGCAGACACAGCGCTTTAAGCTGCAAAAAAAAACGGCGTCAGAAATAAATATAAAATTATGATATAATCACCGCGTAACAAATAACGAAAATAAGTAAAAGGAGATACGTATAATGAGGATTGCTCTGACGATTTGTTTCACTATGATAATCGCTACAACAGCCTATGCGGCAGAAGGAGTATCTCAGATTGACAAAGCTGACACTGCCTGGATACTGGTTTCTGCCGCTATGGTGCTTCTTATGACACATGGCCTGGCTCTGTTTTATGGTGGTATGGTTAGAAAGAAAAATGTTCTGGGAACAATTATGCACAGCTTTATAGCAATTGCTATTGTAAGTGTACAGTGGGTTGTAATAGGGTACAGTTTGGCTTTTGGGCCTGATATTAAAGGAATAATCGGAGGGCTTGATTGGGCATTCTTAAGGGGTGTTGGACTGCAACCTAATCCCGACTATGCAGGAACTGTCCCTCACCTTGCGTTTATGATTTATCAGGCGATGTTTGCCGTGATAACACCGGCTCTTATCAGCGGAGCACTGGCTGAGAGGATAAAATTTTCGTCCTTTATTTTATTTATTATTTTATGGTCAACGGTTATTTATGCTCCGGTTGCTCACTGGGTATGGGGCAAAGGAGGATGGCTTGGGAGTTTGGGAGTGCTTGATTTTGCAGGCGGAATAGTTGTGCACGTTACATCCGGCCTTTCTGCGCTTGCCGCCGCACTCTATATAGGTAAACGTAAAGGCTATCCACATGATATAACCCCTCCCCATAACCTTCCGCTGACTGTAATAGGGACAGGGATATTGTGGTTTGGGTGGTTTGGTTTTAACGCTGGCAGCGCACTAACCTCAGGCGCACTGAGCACAGTAGCCTTTGTAACATCCCATATATCCGCAGTGGCTGCAGTAGTTACCTGGGTAACCATAGAGTGGCTGCAACACGGTAAACCAACAGTTTTCGGCGCAGCAACGGCCTCAGTGGCAGGCCTTGCCACAATAACCCCTGCTGCCGGGTTTGTCTCTCCTATGTCTGCCATGATTATAGGCGTCCTTGCAGGCTCTATTTGCTACACGGCACTTAATTTAAAACCGCGGCTTGGATATGACGACTCTCTCGATGCCTTTGGAGTCCACGGAGTTGGCGGTTTTATCGGAACAGTGTGTGTTGGAATATTTGCCTCATTAGCATTTAATGAACATGGTGCTAATGGATTACTCCTTGGCAACACTAAACAGTTTATTGTACAAATTGCTGCTGCGGCAGGTGTCGGAATCTTTTCATTTGTCGTAACGTTAATACTTATAAAGATAGTGGATATTGTCACTGGAGGGATAAGAGTAAATCACGAAAACGAAACCGAAGGACTTGATGTCACACAACACGGTGAAAGCGGATATTACTTCTGATACAGTAATTTGCAATATTGTTTTACTTATTCACATAAATATGTTAAAATGTCAGCCGTGTTCAGAGACATCTCTAAATACGCTGGAGCGCCTGTAGCTCAGTAGGATAGAGCAATTGCCTTCTAAGCAATGGGCCAGGGGTTCGAATCCCTTCAGGCGCACCAAAAAAGAAAAGGGGTTTTTCTGCACAGCAAAAAACCCCTTAACATTACCCTAACTTTTTTATAGAGAGAGCCGGCTAATGCCCGCAACCGCAGCCGCAACCACCTCCGCCCATTCCCTCTTTTGTCTCACCAACTAACTTAATGTTTCCACTTTTGCAGCTTGGACATACTTTCGGCTTCTCCTCTATATATGTTGCTATAAAAGTCTCACCACACCCCATACAGTCAAATGTCCCTCTCGTTATCTGCATTGTACACCTCCATATTTTTAGTTAATTCTCCCTTTAATAGTTTATTATATAACAGATTGGTTCACTTCGTCAACAGGATGGTATGTACAGATTTTGTATATCAGACTTTTCTGTTTGAAGATTTATGCTGCTTAGACGGTTGTTTTGATGGCAATTTATCCTTAGCCGTATCATTTTTTACGACCTTTACGACATTACGGTGCTTAGCAGAGCCAGTTTTAACTTTATTTGACGCTCCTTTAGCCTTGTTATCGGATTTTTGGGTAACTTTGGCAGTTTCTCTGTGCTTACCTGCCGCCGACTTAGTCTTGCCCTTTCCAGCCATTGCCACTAATTGCACTGACCTTGATTTATTGCCGGAGCGTTTTGCAAATCTTATGGCTTTAGATCCTTTTCTGCCTTTACTGACGACAAACCTTGTTTTGCCCTTTACCGATACGGTTTCTCTTTCGGCGTATTTTTGTATATCTGTTGTAGGCGGAAGGTAAACGGTAGTGTTTTTAGCCAATCTTTCACTTATACCATAAGAGTTTATATCTGACAATACATCTGCAGGCACTCTAAAACGCTTTGCTATATGCTTAAGTGTATCTTGTTTCTTTGTTATATGATAGGGCTTAAGCATAGCCCTCTGCAACTCTGGTGTGCTGTCATATACTGATAAAAAAGCATCCTTTGTTCCATAAGGGATGCGCAGTTTATATTTAGACACTTTTGGTGGTATGCACCACTGTTTCAATTCAGGATTCAAAGATAAAATTTTATCAACTGTGGTACCAGCCGCTTCAGCTATAAAGCTTATTGCTGCAGGTGGATTTATATAAACCACATCATAATCAATCGGCGCTTCATTTTCAAACTCATCAAAACCATACTTTGCAGGCTCTGCTGCTATTTCTTTAGCGGCAAGGAACTTTGGTACATACTGTTTGGTTTCCTTAGCTATATGGTTTGTTTCGGCAAGTGACCAGAAACTGTCGGTATTGGCACGTTTCATCGCCTTGTCTATGCGTCCCTCACCGGCATTATAGGCAGCCAGCGCGAGGTTCCATGAGCCATACCTCTCATACAGGAATTTAAGATAATCCGAGGCAGCATGAGTTGATTTCACAGGGTCGCGCCTTTCATCAACCCAACGGTTTATTTTCAAATTATACTTTCTTGCCGTCTGTTCCATAAACTGCCACGGTCCTACAGCGTTAGCAGGTGACAATGCATACACATTGTAACCGCTTTCTATAAGAGGCACATAAACCAACTCTTCCGGCAGATTATTTTCTGCAAGTATCTTTTTCATCATTGGCAGATACTTTGAGCCGCGGTTAATCCACCGTGTGAAACTTGATTTCATTTTCTCAGAAAAAAACGATAAAAACATGGATACAGACTCGGTTTCCTTATCATTCCCACTGTTTAGGCCAAGGCTTGTTACAGTGTAGGGGATGGTGTCATCTTTTTCAAAAACAGAATTCTCCGGCATAATACGTACTGCATACTCACTCATCCCATTAGAGTTGAGGTTTAAGTTAGTCGTTTGATCGTCAACAACTTTATGGGGGATTCTGAAAGATATATTCTGCTCGTTAGTGGCAGGTGAACAGCTTTTTTCATTAGAATAAAACAGGGCTTCGGTCGAAACCGGATAAATAAAAAGCGTTAATAACAGCCCTATTTTTAGTATTTTTCCCACGGCTAAGTCATTATACAACTTTTATTTAAACTTGTCAAGATGTTTTTTTACATTTTTTTACTAATACCGAGTTGCTGCCAAAAAGTTAATATAATAATGGTGGAGAAAAAGGACTGGATCCCGCAACAAGTGCGGGATGACAAAGGAGGCTGGGGTTACTATCCTGTCATTCCTGCGAAAGCAGGAATCCAAGTCTTTTATTTATATCTTTGAAC
Organism: Nitrospirota bacterium; assembly: GCA_015233895.1. NCBI lineage: Bacteria > Pseudomonadati > Nitrospirota > Nitrospirota bacterium. The sequence continues at coordinate 29,870 of JADFXG010000004.1, forward strand.
GTAACTTGAGACCGTTGCATAATTCGATATTTTGAATTTTCACAATAAAAAAACTCTTATAGCGATATGCATAATTACGTTAATTATTTTTAAAGGCTGAGATTGCCACGTCGCTATCGCTCCTCGCAATGACGAATAAAAAACACAGTAAAAACTATTATTTATCGTCATTGCGAGCCCCCGCAGGGGGCGTGGCAATCTCATCCTTTTAAATAATCAATATGAATATCTTTTTGAATTTTGGTATATTTACAATTGTGTTTTTTGTAAAGTTTTGGCTGAAAAATGATTTTTGCAACGGTCTCAACTTGGTATTACTCGTCTTTATCTTTTGGTCAACAGAAACTGATTTAAAATTATAAGGAAAATCCCAATAGTTAATGCCGAATCGGCAACGTTAAACGCGGGCCAGTGGTAGTTGCCAATGTGGCAGTCCAAAAAATCAACCACACTGCCTCTAACTATTCTGTCAAAAAGATTCCCTGCCGCTCCTCCTAAAATCAATGAATACGAAAGGGTTTCCTCTTTGTCTGATTTAAGCAGCAGCACAACAATCACCACAAGGGCTATCAGTGTTATGGTTATAAAGATAGGATTGCCTAGAGCCTGAAAAGTGCTGAAGGCTGAGCCCAGGTTTCTGGCACTGACAATATTAAAAAATGAAACTACAGGAACCACTTCATATAGAGTAAGTTTGACCGTTATCAGATATTTTGTTAACTGATCCAGCAGGAGGATTATAAGGGAAACTAATAAGTACGGCGACTTTTCTTTTAATAAGGACATTGGATATATTGGTTAGCTAAGCGCATCATGGCAGCGGGAACAAACCTCCGGTGTGTCGGTAAATGTCCCGACTGTTTCACTATAGTTCCAGCATCTTTGACATTTCTGTCCATCAGCTTTCTCGACTTTTACAGCAAGCCCCTTAATATCCTCACTGGTAAAGCAACTGTCATCAGTGTCATCATATTTGAACAGAAACGCCTGAGAGACAATAAAAAGAGTTGGCAGAAAATTTTCATAATCTTTAAGTAATGAATACAATGAGTTATCAGCATAGACTTGAAGCTTTGCTTCAAGAGCGTTGCCAATAAATTTCTCCTGTCGTTTGAGTTCAAGCGCCTTGTTGGCAGCATTCCTTACGTTAATTAATTGGGCCCAGCGTGCCTCAAGCTCTTCATCAAGAAATTCGCTGTTTACAACTGGAAATGACGTTAGAAACACGCTTTCCTCAAGATTCAGCGAGGCTGCAGCTTTCGATTTTCTGAGCGACTGCCAAACCTCCTCCGCTGTAAAAGAAAGAACAGGCGCCATGAGCCGTGCCATCGAAGACACTATCTGGAGCATGACCCACTGTGCCGAGCGTCTCTCTGATGAATCCTTTTTAAACGTATAAACACGGTCTTTTAATATATCAAGATAAAACGAACTCATATCAACAATGCAGAAGTTATGCAAAGTGTGGTAAACCTCGTGAAACTCAAAGCTTTGATATGAGGCAGTTACTGATTTTTTCAATTGCTGAAGCCGTGACATTGCCCATCGGTCAGCCTCCGGCAGATGGGCTGCCATATCTGTGCCGTCAAAGTCCGATATGTTACCTAACAAAAATCTTGCCGTGTTGCGGATTTTTCTGTATGCCTCAGTGAGCCGCGCCATTATCTCATTTGAAATCCGCACGTCATTTCTATAGTCCTCGGCAGAGGTCCAAAGCCTCAGGATTTCTGCTCCGCTTTTATTAATCACCTCGTCGGGGGATATAACGTTTCCTAGCGATTTGGACATTTTTTTGCCCTTACCGTCAACAACAAAACCGTGAGTCAGCACGGTGCGAAACGGCGCTTTGCCTCGTGTGGCGGTTGCAACTATTAGTGAGCTTTGAAACCACCCCCGGTGCTGGTCACTGCCCTCAAGGTACATATCGGCGGGCCACGAAAGTCCCTCTGTATTTTCCAACACCGCAGCATGGCTGACTCCTGAGTCAAACCACACATCAAGAATGTCGGTCTCCTTTTTAAATGAACCATGTCCGCACTTTTTGCAGACGTACCCGGCAGGCAGAAACTCCTCCGGATTTATATCAAACCAGATGTCGGAACTATGCTCTTTAAAAGCGTTGACTATGCGGTCGAGGATTTCCGTCTCTGTTACAGGCTCTTTACACTCCTTACATAAAAACACGGCTATCGGCACACCCCACGCCCGCTGCCTCGATATACACCAATCTGGGCGGTTTTTCATTGTGCCCACTATCCGGTCTTTCCCCCAGCCCGGTACCCAGGTAACATTATCTATCTCTTTAAGACATCTCTCTTTAAGATTTTCCGCATCCATGGAGATAAACCACTGCTCGGTAGCCCGGAATATGACTGGCTTTTTGCATCTCCAACAGTGGGGATATGAGTGGGTTAATGATGAGGCGTTAATTAAAGAGCCGTTTTGCCTGAGATGTTCAATTATTTCCTCATTAGCGGCAAACACGAATTTGCCCTGCAAAAACCCTGCGTCTTTTGTGAATTTACCGTTGTCATCAACCGGTACGTATATATCAAGGCCGTTCTTTAAACCAGCCCTGTAATCGTCCTCACCATGCCCGGGCGCTATGTGGACAATTCCAGTGCCGTCCGTAACCGTTACAAAATCACCTGTAATTACGGGTGAAAGTCTGTCTATAAATGGATGATGGGCACGGAGTCCCTCTAATTGAGCGCCTGGTATCGTCTTTTCTGTCACCCCTGTAAAACTGGTCTCAGCAGCAATCTTTTCAAGAAGTTCTGAAGCGGCAATAAAATATTGATTTTCGTTCTTAATGACGGCATATTGAACATCAGGATTTACGGCAAGGGCTAAATTAGCCGGCAGCGTCCACGGAGTGGTTGTCCAAATTACAATATATACATCCTTATTATCAAAACCGATCTTTTTGGCGTCTTCTGCCGTAAGTTTAAATTTGACGTATATTGAGGGCGAAAGTTTGTCGGCATACTCTACTTCAGCCTCGGCAAGCGCCGTTACACACGATGAGCACCAATGTACTGGTTTTCTCCCCCTATAGACATAGCCGTTTTTCAAAACCTTAAAAAACTCCCCGACTATTGCTGCCTCATAACCATAAGTCATGGTAATGTAGGGTTTAAACCAATCGCCAAATCCGCCGAGGCGCATAAACTCATCCCGTTGGATGTCAATGAATTTACCGGCATACTCACGGCAGAGTTTTCGCTTTTGCCCAATGGTAACTTCGTGTTTTTTGCTGCCAAGGTTTTTGTCAACCTGAAGCTCTATGGGAAGACCATGACAGTCCCATCCCGGTACATAAGGGCTGAAGCGTCCGCTAAGAGAATTAAATTTTACAATTATATCTTTAAGGATTTTATTTAAGGCGTGTCCAATATGGATGTGGCCATTAGCATAAGGAGGGCCGTCATGAAGAATATACGAGGAATTCCCTGAGTTTTTCTCAAGAATTTTTTTGTAAACATCAGTATCTTTCCAAAAAGCCAAAAACTCAAGCTCTCGCTTTGAAAGGTTGGCTTTCATCGGAAAGTCCGTCTCAGGCAGATTTAATGTGTCTTTAAAGTCCTTAGCCACAACTCAAAATTCTAACCCAAAGACTGATTTTATGTCAAGAAGTAAACAGATTTTAAGTAAATTCTTTTTTTTCCGGGGGTAATTGACAAAAGATACTTTTGTTCTATAATATAACTGATGATGCTCGATAAAGATGTGCTCAATAAAGAGTCAACAGGGGATGAAGGGTTAAAGTTATGATAAATCCGAAACAGAAGTTAGCCAGTGCGATAGTGTTTGCATCGGTTTTTTTAGGCAGTTTCATGGGAGCAGCAGTAACAGTAATAACAACACCCAAAGCAGCCGCAGAGGGATTGAGGGACAAACTAGGTGGTACTGCAGAAGCACTGAAGGAAAACATGACAGAACACCTTGACAGTGTTGCAATAAAACTAATAGAAAATAGCACACATTTACTGACAAAGGCAAAGATGACTATTGATAACTATGAACACATTATAGGCACAATAAAAGAATCTCTGCCAAGTATTCTAAAGAAGAGCTGACGCTCTATCCCGCTTTAGATTTTGTTAATAAACGTTACAGACTAAGATCAGCGAGATTAATTCGGCCGTTTTCCATTGAGGCGTACTCGACGTTTGTTTTTTCATCTTTTACCTTTATACTGAGAGTAAGCCCAAGAGATTCTCTTGCACCGGCTATGGTCTTAATAAAATTTTTTCTTTCGTTAACGCTGTTTTTTCTCCAAAGCGCACCATCAACGTTCACCAACAGCCCCCCGTCTTTCTCACTGTGGCCTTTAACAAAACCGTAGGTGTTCTTTACAAAAATTCCATCAAGTGCATTGTTAGCGGCTTCAATCATCTTTGGGTCAGTGCTTCTTTGAGGAGCCTTTGCCTGTACTCTGCCAAAACTCCCTGTAAACAGCATTATCGAATAAATGAAAATTACAGCCGCTAAGAGTATTATGCTTGCAAATTTTACTACATTTACTTTCTTAATCTTACACCCTACCGAACTCTCCATGTAGAAAGCCTCCCTGGTTTTTGGTCGTACATCAATAACGATAAAACCATTGTACACTAATGTCTGAAACTTTGTAAAGAGCAAAGGGGGTCCAAATCAAGGGGAATTTGTTCTTTTTTACCAAATAGGGAAAAAGTGTTGAATATATTTTCAGGATTGTTTTATCATAGCACTGAGGAGTTGTTACTTCAAAAAGAAAACACAGGGGATTATGATATGAAGATTAAGACGAAAATGAGAGGGACTGTGTTTGTGGTCTTTCTGCTTACTCTTGTCAGTGCTGTTTCGGTTTATGCTCTGCTTGATAAGTTAGCCTTTGACGGAAGGGTGGTTAATTATTCAGGCATAGTAAGAGGTGCAACCCAAAGACTTGTAAAGTTGGAGGTATCAGGTAAGCCAATGGACGACCTGATCCAGCAGTTAGATAAAATTATAGACGGTTTAATTAGTGGCAGCACTGAGTTACAACTGCCTGCGGTGTCCGACATCGGCTATATTGAGAACATGACCGAAGTGCGTAAGTCATGGGGTGAGCTGAAAAGTGCTATATTAAAAGGCAGGACAGATCCCGCATCGAGGGACGCCATTTTGAAGCAAAGCGAGGACTTCTTTGAATTGACCAATAAAGCAGTGTCCGCTGCTGAGAAATTCTCAAAGTATAAGATAGATACCCTTAAGCACATACAATTATTTATTTTAATTGTCAGTTTAATTATTGTAATTTTTATATGGGTATTTAGTGATAAGCATTTCTCCTCGCCCCTTACGATGCTCGCATCGAAAGTTGACACGCTGGTAAGAGGCGACCTGAGGCTCAGTATTGATTACAGGAGTGCAGATGAAATAGGAATCCTTTCTCAAGGCATGGATGAGATGGTACGATCCTTTAGCACAACAATAAATACAATACTAAGCATTGCGGACAGACTTTCGATAAACACCGAAAAAATCATGAAATCCAAAGCGGAAAAAACAAAAGCTGGATATGAAAACCTCGCTTCACACGCATCGCAATCTGCAGGGGCCGCCGAGGATTTGACTTTCACGATTACCGACATAGCAGCCAACACAACTTTGGTGGACGAGGCCTCTGCAGTGGCCATGGAAAGCGCAAATAAAGGTAAAAACATATCGGATGGAGCCATTGAAATTATCAATCAGGTACACGCCTCCACTTTAGAGCTTTCGTCAATGGTTAAAAACCTCAATGAAAGCGTAGCGGAAATCAGCAACGTTGTTACGGTAATCAACGACATAGCTGACCAGACCAATCTGCTGGCGCTTAACGCAGCCATAGAGGCAGCCCGTGCCGGAGAGCAGGGACGCGGCTTTGCAGTTGTAGCCGATGAGGTACGGAAACTTGCTGAAAAAACAATAAAACAGACAGCTGAGATTTATCAGAAAATTAAAGCCGTACAGGAGGACTCCGAGGGGACAGCTAAATCAATGGCTGATGCTTCTGTCGGTGTATCCAAAGCTACAGAGTACATAAACGAGGTCGGCAGTTCGCTGACAAACATTGTAGATAATGTTAAAAACACACGGGATAAGGTGCAACAGATACAGACATCGGTAAACAGACAAGTTGAGCTTTCCGACAAGGTGGCATCCAATATGGTAAAGACATCTGCCGTGGTCTCTGATATGGGTAGCATGGCTAACGAGGTCATTGATGATTTGACTCTTTTAACCGGCATCTCCAGTGAATTAAGAGCGGCCTCTGCAAAGTTTAAGACCAACGCTGAGAGCATGACAAAAGCTGATATGCACAACCAGCTTGAACGCTCAGCCCGTATCGGACATGAACCGCACCCCTCAGCGCTTGGTATGCAGTTTGACGATTCTTTTTTAGTTGGAAATCAAACAATAGACAGACAACATCAGGAATTGTTTAAGCTAAAAAATGATCTGCTTGCAGTTATGTCCGAGGGCAAGGGAAAAGAAGAAATAGCAAAAGTTCTACATTTTCTTGAGGATTACGTAGTTAATCATTTCGCAACTGAAGAGAATTTTATGAAAAAATATGACTACCCTGATATGCACTCACACATACCTCAACATAAGGCACTACTGGATGCGGTTGGGGGTTTTAAGGAAAGATTCATAAAAAATGGCCCGTCACGTGCCCTTCTGATGGATATTCAACAAGCGGTTGACAACTGGCTGAATGCTCATATAAAAAACGTTGACGTGTTATTGGGCAAGTTTCTTGCGTCAAAAGGAAATGCTTAAAAACAAAGTAACTGCCGATTAGCTACCGCTAAAGTACAGGTGTGGCGATTATGTTACAAAACCTGTTGATTTTCAGACTCTTTTTGATATTCTTGAAAAATACTGGTTTCATCAGCAATAGCAGTGATGGGTCTGATATATTCATATTCATTTACCTGATGGTTTTGAAAGCCAGGTTTCCATTTCTTTTAAAACATTCTCTGTCTCAAATTGTATATTTTCAATAAAAAGATGTATTTTTGCCTCATCTCTCTGAAAAAAGTTGTCCTTTAGATTGTTAACAGCCATTTCCATTCTAAAAGCTTCGTTACTAAGCGCTGTGGCGCCGGCATTTGCGGACATCCCTTTAATTAAATGGACTTGTTTCTTTAGCCCCTCTATATCCTTTGCTTCAAACAGCTCCTTAAGAAAGGCTGTCTGCTTTGGAGCATCATCCAGGAAAGCCTGCCACAAATCTCTGAGAATTCTCTCATCGTATTTAACTCTCTTTAAAGTCTTCTCAACATCTAATGACAACCCGGAGGTCATTTGGGCAGGATGCAGCAGCAGAGCTGGTTTATCAGCATTATGGGTATCAGTATCGGATTCAATCTTAGAAAAATTTGCCTTTGAGTTTCTGTGCCTTGGGATCGTGTATTTTTCAATAAGGCCATACAACTCATTGGCATCAACAGGTTTTGAGATATAATCAGATACACCTGCCTCAAGAAATTGTTCCTTATCTCCTTTTAGTGCACGGGCTGTCATGGCAATAATCGGTATATCTTTATTTAGTTCACAGCCTTTTTCACCTCGTATGTAGCGTGTAGCCTCTATACCACCCATCACAGGCATCTGTATGTCCATAAGGATAAGATCAAAGCGTGCCTTACTTAGTATATCGATTGCCTCAATTCCGTTTCCTGCCACAACTGGCATATACCCGCGTCTTTCCAGGAGTTTCACGGCAAGTGTCTGATTTACCAGATTATCATCGGCTACAAGGATATTAAGAGACCTTCTGGACTCAAGCAGAGTGTGGCGAGTCAGAAGAGGTGCCACAGGGTCATTCCAATTATTTATCAGAAGCGAAAGCACCTCCATTAAGTCAGATTTATAAATTGGTTTGACTATGTAGCCTGAGATGCCAAGAGTCCGGCACTGTGCGTCATCACCTCGTAAGCCAGCCCCAACCAGCATAATCACTTTAATTTGCGACAGCTTTGCTATGGATTTCATATTTCTTGCAAACTCAAATCCATCCATATCCGAAAGCTGGAAATCTAAAATAACTATATCATATTGAGCAGTTGAAAAGGTAAGTTTGCCGGATGCCTCATAACCGCTTGATGCCGTATCAACATGAAATCCCTCACTTCTTAGCATATCGGCTAATCGTCTGTTGGGTGAGACATTGCTGTCCACTATCAGTATGCGTTTGTTGGTCAGATCGTTGTTTTCAACACGCAGTGCAGAAGCAACTGGTTTTGATAATACTGAAAACTTAGCAGTGAAATGGAAAGTGCTACCCTGCCCTAACCTACTTTCTACCCAAATTTCACCACCAAGCAACTCTACAATTTTTTTCACTATTGCAAGCCCAAGCCCTGTACCTTCATACTTTTTTGCCACATGCTCTTCTACCATGCTAAAGCTGTCAAAAATCACACCGAGCTTTTCCTCTGGAATTCCTATTCCTGTATCGGAAACTGAAAAATATAACACCAATGGCTGCCCCTCAGTTGGCGGCGCTGTATTTAAGACAGTGTGTGCTGAATCCACTTTTAACTCAATTTTGCCATTTTCTGTAAATTTCAGTGAGTTTCCGGCAAGATTAACCAACACCTGTCTCAGCAAGCCTGCATCTCCACTTAGTGCTGAAGGTAAATTATTTGAAATTTTGATATTAAACGCCAGCCCCTTTTTCATAGCCGTAAAGGCTAATGGGTCAATAGCGTTTTTTATCGTTGTAATTAAATTAAAATCCACCTCTTTTATTTCTAGCTTACCCGATTCTATTTTAGACAGGTCCAGCACATCGTTTAACAGATCAAGCAGATGAGAGGCAGAGTTTTTAACTATTGTGAGATACTCTCTCTGCTCTGTATCAATAAGAGTGTCCAGTGCAAGGTTGGTCATTCCTATTATTCCGTTCATAGGGGTGCGGAACTCGTGGCTCATGTTTGCTAAGAATGTGCTTTTTGCTTTATTTGCCGTCTCAGCAGCCTCTTTTGCCTCAAGCAGCTCCTTTTCTGTTTGCTTGCGGTTGGTTATGTCTCTTACAATTGCCGTATAATAATTATCGTTTTTTACATTCCACATAGCAAGAGACAGTTCTACGGAAAACTCCTCCCCACTTTTCCTTAAACCCAATAACTCGAAAGTTTTCCCAATTAAATCCGACGTTCCTGTTTGAGTTACTCTCTTTAGTCCATCTCTGTGGCTTTGCCTCAATCTTTCAGGAATCACTATTGTAATATCACTGTTTAATGCCTCAGAGACAGAATAACCAAATATATTTTCTGCTGCTCTGTTCCAGTAGATTATATGGTGGTTACCGTCTATTGTTATAATTGCATCATTGGCGGTATCAACTACTGATTGCAGCTTTTTTTGATAGATTTCCAGTGATTTATCAACACGCCGGCGCAGAGCTTTTTCTTGTTTTAACTCATCATGAGCTTTACTTAGCCTCTTTATGAGTTCATTACTATTTTTATCTATTTGCCTTATCATTATATCCTGTGATATGCCGCCAGGTATTCTTTCATAACACAGTTATTCGTTTTCTATCGTTACACTTCAGCTTAGAAAGAATAATAGTTATTTTGTCATAAACTTGTAACAAAAGTAAACAAAAAAGGAATAGTCCGCAGATGACACAGATGTTCACAGATAAAAATCAGCTCTATCTGCGGATTAAATCCCTGTTCTATAAAATATTGTGTTTTTAATGGCTTTAATGGTTATTATTAAAGTAACTTCTTAATTAAAGTGACTTCTCTATTAATTAGCCCTATATTAGTCAAATCTGGTATAATTTCTTGATGACAACTACAAACTCCGAAAAGGAAAGAGTCTATCCCGTAAGGTTGCTTGTTGTAGTGTTACTTTCCACGCTGCTGTTTTTTGCTGTGGTAGTGTGGCAGAGTTTTACCTACATTAATGAAATCAACACCTTAAAGACAAAGCATTTTCGCCTTCAAGAGCTTATAGGTGTTATTTCAGAAAATGCCGTTGTCCTGACAATGTCTGCCCGTATGGCTGCCGAAACCAGTGATCTGACGTGGGAGAGGCGATATTCTGATGCTGACCAGTCGCTTGATGCGGCCATTGAGGAGGCGCTAAAACTTATGCCGGAAAAAACACTGGTTGAAAGCATTACCGCCACAGATAATGCTCACAATGAACTCGTTAAGATAGAAAAACAAGCATTTGAATTAGTTCACAGAGGGCAATTAAAAGATGCAAGAGGGATATTAATAAGCCGGAATTACTCCGAACTGGAGAGTTTAAATCGCAATGGAATTAATAAAACCCTGTCGCTTATGCAGGCAGCCATCAAAAATGAAATGCAACAGCAGCAAAAAAGGGTATATCTGACAATCCTGACTATGGCTCTTGTCATCACAATAATGCTTGCCTCATGGCTTTGGCTTCTAAAAACACTAAAAAAATACAATGACAAACGGCTGCTTGCTGAGACGGCTCTCCTGGACTCAGAAGAGAAGTCACGGCTAATCGAGGAGAACTCACGACAAACAGAAATCGGCAAACACCTTCAGACATGCAAAACCTTTACCGATTTTGGCAACACACTTACATCAAAACTTGCGCCTGTCCTGGGATTAGTTTATGGCGCTTTTTATGTAAGCAATGAAATGCACACAAGTCTCCGGAGGGTTGGAGGTTACGCCTGTGACGATATTAACCATAAATCTGTTTTTGCCTGGGGCCATGGACTTGTGGGGCAAGCGGCACTGGATAAGCGGGCAATTGCACTGCAACTTTCAACCGATGACAACATCAGCACAGCTATCGGGCTGGGTCAGCTTATCGTGAGAAACATATTGCTTGTGCCTGTCATACACATGGATGAGGTGCAGGCTGTGTTAGAGTTAGGTACTCTCGGCACTTTTAGTGACAAGCAGAGAGCTTTTATAGACAGCTTTCTGCCTGTTGTGGCAATGAACCTTGAGATTCTGTCCTCTAACATAGAAACCCGTGAGCTGCTTGAAAAAACTCAGGCACAAGCGTCAGAACTTGCCGCATCGGAGATGCAGCTAAAGGCGCGCAGGGATGAATTGGAGGAAAGCAGGAAGGTTTTAGCTCAAGCTGAAGAGCGCAGCCGTCTTATTCTGACTTCTGTCAGTGACTGCATTGTAGGCACTGATACAGAGGGCCTGATAACATTTGCTAATCCTGCTGTTACAGCGCTCTTAGGTTACCCCGAAGATGAAATTATTGGCAAGTCAATGCACGCAGTAATGCACTATGCGTACTCAGATGGCAGAGAGTTCCCTGTGTCAGAGTGCACGATGTTTTTGACATCTCAGGATGGCCAAAGGCGGGTGGCTGACAACGAGGTACTGTGGCATAAAAACGGCACACCACTGCCGGTAGAGTATTCAACCACAGCAGTCTATAAAGAAAACCAAATAGTTGGAACTGTTATCGTGTTCAGGGACATTACAACACGCAAGCAAACAGAGGAGGCGATGCGGCGGGCGCGTGAAATTGCCGAGGAGGCAACCAAAATGAAGTCCGACTTCCTTGCCAATATGAGCCACGAAATCCGCACCCCTATGAATGCCATAATCGGTATGTCACACCTTGCCCTTCAAACAAATCTGGATACAAAGCAGCGTAACTACATCAGCAAAGTGGATTCTGCAGCTAAGAATCTGCTTGGGATTATCAACGATATACTGGATTTTTCAAAGATAGAGGCCGGTAAGATGCAGTTTGAAAGCACAGATTTCTACCTTGAAGATGTAATGGAACACCTTGCAGACCTATCTGTTATAAAGGCACAGGACAAGGGACTGGAGCTGCTCTTTAATATAGGAACTGATGTACCTACGGCTCTTAAAGGCGATCCGCTAAGATTAGGGCAGGTGTTGATTAATCTTGTTAATAATGCCATTAAATTCACTGAAAAAGGTGAAATCACTGTGGGAGTCCACCGCATTGCACAAGACACAGACAGCGTGCGTTTGCGTTTTGATGTGACCGATACAGGTGTTGGTCTTACAGAGGAGCAGCGCAATAAACTGTTCACGGCCTTTACTCAGGCTGATAGTTCCACATCCCGCAAGTACGGAGGCACTGGGCTGGGACTGACCATAAGCAAGCGGCTGGTAGAGATGATGGAGGGAGAGATAGGGGTAGATAGTAGTCCCGGAGTTGGCAGCACATTTCACTTTACAGCTAAATTTGGTTTGCAAACTGAGCAGCGTAAGCTTACCACCTCCTCTCAGGACGTACAGAAACTGCGCATCATGGTAGTGGATGACAATAACAGCGCCAGGGAGATTCTGCTTTCTATGCTGTTATCACTTAAGTTTGACGCCACAGCCGTAAGCAGCGGCTCAGAGGCAATAGCGCAGCTTGAGCTAGCACAGATTCAACAAAATCCTTACGGATTGGTGCTAATGGACTGGATGATGCCCGGCATGGACGGTGTGGAGGCCATAAAACGAATACGCTCAAATACAAAACTCTCCCATACGCCGTCTTTTATAATGGTGACTGCCTACAGCCGCGACGAGTTGGTGCTTCGATTAGAAGATACAAAAATAGAGGGTCTTTTGGTCAAACCAGTTAGTCCCTCAACCCTTCTGGACAGCATTCTTAACGCATTTGGCAAAAGCGCAGTACATCGTCCGCGTAAACAGCAAAGGCAGGCCGATTACAAAGAGGCTGAGACACTTCTAAGGGGAGCTTATCTGCTTTTGGTTGAAGACAATGCCGTCAATCAGGAATTGGCACTGGAAATTTTGCAAACTGCTGGGATACGTGTTGATGTTGCAGAAAACGGATTTGAGGCGGTGAAAAAAGTTGGACAGGCAGACTATGACGGAGTGCTTATGGATTGTCAGATGCCTGTTATGGACGGCTTTGAGGCCACACGCAAAATCCGGCAGGACAAACGCTTTTCAGATATTCCTATTCTTGCTATGACCGCCAACGCTATGGAGGGGGATAAAGAAAAGTGCATTGAATGCGGTATGAATGACCATATCTCTAAGCCAATAGATATAGGACAGCTCTTTAAAACATTGGCTCGCTGGATTAAACCGAAAAAATCCACAGCTGGTGAAGCACCCGGTGTCACATCATCTCAGGAGGATACAGTGCCAGATATTGCCGGCCTTGAAACCAAGAAGGCTTTAAGCCGTGTTGGAGGTAATGTTAAGCTACTGCGGAAACTAATCAGCCGTTTTAGTGAAACACAAGCCGATGTAATAACAAGGATTAAATCCGCAATAGACAACAAAGACACTGAAACAGCAGTCCGTGAATCTCACACTCTTAAAGGGCTTGCCGGAAACATAGGTGCAGATGAGATATTTAATTTGGCGGCTAACTTAGAAGGAATTCTGAATAAGGGTGAGACTCAGCACCTGCCCCAGACGATTGATGAGACAGAGCGGGAACTCAATAACCTGCTAAAGAGTATTTACGAGGGGATGCCGCACACTGAAGCAATAACTGAAATGACTGATACACCGGTAGATATGGAACTTCTTGCCTCCGACCTGAGAAAACTACACGCTCTGCTCTCTGATGATGACTCAGAATCGGTTGATGCAATAAATAACGTAACAGACAGGCTAAAGACTGTGGGACATGGGAATGCGGCAAAAAGTGTGCAGACAAGTATCTCCACTTATGATTTTGAAGACGCTTTGGCTAAGCTCAACGAGATTTTTCAAGTCATGGGAATATCTGTGTGATGAGGTTTAACTCTTGCATTGCGATATGTCTGCTTCTTGGTAGTATCGCTTTTGTTCAAAACGTGTCATCGGAAATTCACTCTGATAACAGAACGATTGAGTTGACTTCTGAGGAAAGGGCGTTCCTTCAGACCATCAAACAGGTGCGTTTAGGGGTGGACTCGGCGCGTCAGCCGTTTGAGTTTATAACTGAAAAGGGTGTATACTCAGGCATCAGTGCTGGCTTTATAAAGTTCTGTGCAAGGCGGCTTGGTATCAGCATTGTTTTAGTGCCCGATCTTAACGTGGGAGCCGCCATGAAGAAATTGAATGACGGCGAAATAGATGTTATTCCAAAAATCTCACCTAATCCGCAACGGGCAAATACTATCCTCTTTACTAAGCCGTATGCCACCTTTGCCTCAGTCATTGTCACCCGCCAAAACGTCAGATACATAAGCGGGGTGGATAATCTTGAGGGACTGAGGGTTGGAGTGTTGAAAGGTTTAATTGTGGAGAGCAGCATGAAGCATGACTATCCGGCGTTGCCTCTCATATCGCTCCCTGATGTCCGCACAGCGCTTCTTGAGCTTTCCTCAGGCAATATTGATGTCTATATAGATAACATGGCAATGGTCTCCTATAACATAGACAGGCTTGGCCTGAATAACCTTAAAATTGCAGCCCAAACCCCCTACGTCTATGACATGGCCTTTGGAGTGAGAAAAGACTGGCCGCTTTTAGCATCTGCTCTTGATAAGACTTTAGCCGGCATGTCCAAACAGGAGCGGGCAGAGATAACAGGACGGTGGCTTACAGTGGAATACCGTTCCGGAGTTAACTGGAGGATTTTTGGCCCCATATTAGTGGCGTTGATTGTTATAATCGCTTTTGTGGCAGTCTGGAACCGGAGGTTAAGAGCAGCAGTATCAAAGCGGGAGGCTGTTCAACAACAGCTTAAGGAATATGCCCTCGAACTTGAGTCACGCTCTATGATTAAGTTTCAAGTCTCTCAAATCTCCTCAGCTCTTCAAAAAACTGTCACTTATGAAGAGCTGGCGCAACAGTTTCTTTCTAATGCAGCACCGCTAATTGGCGCAGCTTATGGAATCCTATATGTTTATGATAAAAATGATAAGAAACTGAGGGCGGCAGGCGGCTATGGCTGTGCCGCAAAAAACGAAAGTTTTGACATTGGACAGGGACTTGTTGGGCAGTGTGCTTTTGAAAAAGAACCTATTACCATAACCGCACCATCAGGGTCAGACATTGTCATAAACTGGGGAATTGGCAAAACCTCACCCGGTGAGATTATTCTTATGCCAGTCACACAAACCTCTGTTGTGCTTGGTGTTATGGAGTTAGCTACCATAACGGCTTTCAACGCTGACGCCACAGCGCTTATTGATGAACTTGTTCCCATAGTTGCCGTAAATATCGAAATCCTTAACCGTAACCTCAACACCGAACACCTTCTTGAGGAAACTCAGCAATTGGCCGACAAGCTGAATTCTCAGCAGAGAATGCTTCAGGAAACGGAAATCTGGTACCGCGGCATTATTGAATCTGCTCCTGATGGGATAATGGTTGTTAATCAATCAGGAGAGATCATTCTGACAAATTTTATGGCTGATAAAATCTTTGGCTATGAACATGGAGAGCTTATTGGTAAGACCGTGGAGGTTTTAGTACCTCGGGCTCTTGCACAATCACACCTCAGTAAACGGGATAGCTTCTTTAAGAACAAAGTGACACGCCAGATGGGAGAGGGAGTCCACATTACCGGAGTACGCAAGGATGGCACTGAGTTTCCTGTGGATTTAGGGCTTTCGCAATTGAGTGCAGACGGTATAAGGGATGTATGCGCTTGTGCTACAATTAGAGACATTACGGTGGCAAAGCGCGCTGAAGAGGAGTTACGGCAGCGCACGGATGATCTTGAGAGGTTCAGCCGTCTTACAATAGATCGTGAAGAGAGAATGATTGAACTTAAGGAGGAGGTTAATACACTGCTTGAGCAGATGAATAAGGGCAGTAAGTATAAGATAGTACCCTTAGAAACTATAACAATGTTATAAAATACAGAGGGGGTAACATAATATGTTTAAAGAAGAAAGAGAAGAATCATTGTTTGATTGGGCAATGTTAGGAGACATTAATGGGGGGCGGCCAAATCTCGGTGCAAGTATGGATGTGGCGGTTTACCGGCTGATGCAGTTTACACTGAGAGACGTTATAATTCAGGAGTTTGACGTTAAAACCGCTGACCAACTTTTTTATAAGGCAGGGGAACTGGCCGGACGGGAACTCTTTAAGGCTGTTATCAAACAAAAGACTGATTTTAACTCATTTGTTAAGAGCTACAGGAACTTCTCGTTAAACTTAAGATAGGCGTCTTAAGAATAGAAGAGGCTGATATGAACAAGATGGAGTTTACTCTAACAGTTGCTGAGGACCTTGACTGCTCAGGACTTCCCGTGTGTGAGGAGACTATTTGTACCTATGATGAGGGTTTCATCAGCGGCCTCCTTCTTGAGTTTTCAGGCAAGAAGTTTGACGTAAAAGAGATTGACTGCTGGTGTTCCGGTGACAGGGTGTGCCGTTTTAAGGTTAAACCTGCGGCATAAAAGTAAATGTTACAAGTTAATGAAGATGACATAGATACGGTAACCGCCGCTTTTGCTGCGATTCTTAAAGGCAAAAAGCCAGAGACAATTGTGCTGCCTGATAACTACCCTGACAATGAAATCAGGCAGATGGCCGATTACATTAACAGGTTTATTGATGAGTATAATGAAGCAACTAACATGGCATATCATCTTGCAAGTGGAGAGATTAATTTTGAACCGCATATGGGAAAAACTCTGATAGCCCAATCTCTCAAAGGGCTGCAGGCAAGCCTGAAGCATCTGACATGGACAACAAAGCAAATTGCCAATGGGGATTTCGATCATAAGGTTGATTTTATGGGTGAGTTTTCAGAGGCATTTAATAGTATGGCAGAGCAGTTGGACAGTGCTTTTAAAGAAAGAATGCACACTATGGAGAAACTGCAAAGCCAGGTTATCGAACTTGCCAGAGCACAAAGAGCAATGTTAAACATTATGGAGGATTTTAAAGAAGCCAAAAAGGAGGCTGATACCAAATTGAGACCGTTGCAAAATTCCCAAAATGGGGGAAAAGTATTTCCCAATTAATACCGAGTAGCAGCCTAAAATATAATAATGATGAGATTACCACGTCGCTATCGCTCCTCGTAATGACGGATAGGTACGCCCACGCACAGCCCACGCCGTCATTGCGAACCCCCGCAGGGGGTGTGGCAATCTCATCCTTTTTCTATAACATTTTGTTATATTTTTGAACTCAACTTTGGTGTTATAATATTTTTGCAACGGTCTCAAATTAGCTTTAAAAAAGGTAAAATAGTAAGGGAGGACCATACAGATGGATACACCGGAATTTTCCAAACACCCAGTAGTGCTTGTTGTGGATGACACACCTGATAATCTCTCGCTGATGAGTGAGATGTTAAAGGACAAATATAAAGTTAAACTTGCCAACAATGGCGAGAAAGCCCTTAAAATAGCAGCTTCACCTAATCCTCCCGATATAATTCTCCTGGACATCATGATGCCGGTGATGGATGGCTATGAGGTGATGAAACGGCTGCGCGCTGAGCCCTCAACAAATGACATACCGGTGATATTTCTGACTGCAAAGTCAGAAATTGATGATGAGCGCTACGGCCTTGAACTGGGAGCTGTGGACTATATTACAAAGCCTGTCAGTCCGCCCATAGTGCTGGCGCGTCTAAAGACACATCTAACGCTGAAACTGGCTCGTGATTTCCTGAAAGACAATAATGAATATCTGCAGGCAGAGGTTAAACGGCGCACAGAGGCTATAGCTGCCGTTCAGGATGTCACCATAATGTCTCTTAGTTCACTGGCCGAGACCAGAGACAATGATACGGGAAACCACATCAGCCGCACACAAATGTACGTTACCGCTTTAGCAAGGTACTTAAAGGACCATCCGCGCTTTAGCAGTTCTTTAACTGAGGAAAACATTCAATTTATCAATAAAAGCGCCCCACTTCATGACATAGGCAAAGTGGGCATTCCTGATTCAATTTTATTAAAACCCGGTAAGCTTACCGATGAAGAGTATGAAGTAATGAAAAAACATGCTTCTTTAGGTAGAGGAGCAATAGAGAGGGCGGAAGTAAAATTAGGGATAGAAGTGGATTTTTTGAAATTTGCCAAAGAGATAGCATATTACCATCATGAAAAATGGGATGGCACCGGTTATCCAGAGGGGGTCTCAGCCGACGATATACCTGTGTGTGCGCGTCTTATGGCAGTTGCCGATGTGTATGATGCGTTAATTTCAAAAAGAGTCTATAAAACCGGAATGTCTCACGAAAAAGCACGGGAAATTATAACAAATGGAAAGAACACTCAATTTGACCCGGATGTTGTAGAAGCGTTTTTGGCTATAGAGGAGGAGTTTAAGGCTATTGCAGATAAGTTTAATGATTCAGAAGAACACGGTCATTAACTTATACTTCTTAAAATCAAAAAACAGGAAAGGATGGTAAAAATGGACGACCTTGAGAAATTAAAATCACTAATTCATCACTGGCGGCACCATAACGATGACCATGCGCACTCGTATCTGGACTGGGCAGAGAAGATGGCTGCCGCTGGGCGCGATGATCTCTATCACGTGCTTGTCAGGATTTTCACAGATGCCCGGAAAATAAATGAACTCTTTGATGAGGCGGCAAAAATTTTAGAGGCCGATACCCATTCGCATTAAGAAATATAATCTTTATGTTGTATTTCGTATAATATCGGATGGACAAGAAAATCGAACTCTTATATAAAATAAAACAAGCGCTATATGGAAGAGTGCTTAAGCCGCTTAAAAGAAAGTTGTTTCAGAAAAGGTCGCACACTTTCATAAAACGAAAGGACTATGAAAAATGGATTTACCGTAATGAGCCTCCGGTTAATAACACCAAAACCCAAAAGCTGTCAGAGTTTAAATACAAACCATTACTTGCCGTTGTCATTGTCTCAGGTTCTGCAAATGACTCAATCCGTTCACAAATAATGGAGTCGTATTCCAACTGTAATTTCTACCTCGTTACTGAAACCTCCGTAACCGATACGATACGCAAACTATCCGATGAGGATTACATATTGCATATCGGAGGGCATTGCACGTTAGCCCCCTCAGCATTAAATGCCTACATAGCAGTAATTAATGACACCCCTGATGTTGACTTCATATTTTCCGGCCATGATTATATAAGCCGTGAGAAAAACAGACGGTTTTGTCCTGTCTTTAAACCATCCTCTATGGAGTTTGAAACACTGTGCAGCTTTAATTATGTGGGAGATGTGTGGGTCATTCGGAGAGAGTTTTTACGCAGTTTTACACTTTCAGATGCCGGATGTTTAACTTATGCTGTGTCTCTTTATGTGTGCGCAATGAAAGGGCTGACTCGCCATCTGCCAAAGGTGCTCTATCATGTAATGGTAGAAAAGGAGGATGAAAGCACAATCAAATTTTCACACAACTGCAAGGATATTTTATCGGCTTATATTAAAACCACTACTAATATGGACTTTACCATCTCTGAGATCAACACTTATGGAATGTACCGGATTAATTACGTTTTAAAATCAACTCCGATTGTTTCCATCATAATTCCAAATAAGGATAACAGCGCACTTTTAAAAAAATGTATTGACTCAATTTACACAAAGAGCACCTACGGTAACTATGAAATTCTGATAGCCGAAAACGGCAGTGTTAACAACGAAACATTTTCACTATATGAAGAGCTTAAACAAAAGACAAACAGGTTAAAAGTCATAACTATTCCTGGAGCGTTTAACTACTCTGCTGTAAACAACCGTGCCGTGTTGGAATCTTGTGGAGAGGTTTTGATTTTTCTCAATAATGACACTGAAGTGATAACGCCCGGGTGGATTGAAAAGCTCCTGAGTGTTGCACAAAAACCCGGCACAGGCGCTATCGGTGCAAAACTATATTACTCTGACGGCACAATTCAACATGCCGGTGTGGTGTTGGGGTTTGGAGGTGTTGCCGGAGACCCGTATCAGGGCACAGACGGTAAATCTGACGGATATATGTATGCCCTCAGAATTGTCAGAAATGTATCTGCCGTAACCGGAGCATGTCTTATGGTAAGAAGAGAGCTATTTAACCGCATTAACGGCTTTGATGAAAACCTTTCTATCGCCTATAATGACGTTGACCTGTGTTTGAGGTTAAATGCCCTTGGGTTTAAGACAGTATGGACGCCTGAGTGTGAGCTCTATCACTATGAGTCTAAGAGCAGAGGCTATGAAATTACCAACGAAAAGAAACTCAGGCTTAAAAAAGAATCGGATATTTTTAACAATAAATGGCCATCCCCGTATTAAATTACTTTTTTGAATCCGTGTTTTTAATAAGCTTTTTTTGTTATAATTATCATCCAATTTTAAGTTGATTTAGACATTCAGAGAGAGAGGGTGTGTGCATAATGGTAAAAACATTTAAAATAAATGACTCAGTGGCAAAGCTTGTAGATAAGACAACGTTTTTGAAAACTCTCAACTACATTGACTCAGGCCAACTGAAAACACCGTATCTGGTTATTGACGGTGATAAACTAGCCAGAAACGCCGCCACTATCGGCAAAGGAATACAAAATAGCAAGGTGTTCTACGCCGTTAAGGCTAATCCCGCCCAGAATGTTTTGGATTTTCTAAACCACCAGGGCACAGGGTTTGAAATATCATCAATGGGTGAATTAAACGTGTTAGCCGCTCTTAAAATTGCCCCGGAGAGGATAATATCAAGTAATCCGGTTAAAATTCCTGATTTTATAACAACCGCCTATAACTATGGCATACGGATGTTTTCGCTGGATTCAACTGTTGAGGTTAAAAAAATATCAGCCCTTGCTCCGGGAAGCAGTGTGTATGTGCGGCTTTCCGTACCAAATGAGGGCAGTGAGTGGCCGTTAAGTAAAAAGTTTGGGGTAGAAATTGACGATGCGGTATCACTAATCCTAATGTCTAAGGATTATGGTTTAAACCCTGTGGGGGTCACCTTTCATGTGGGCTCACAGTGTAACAACGTGTATAACTGGAACATTGCGGTGGATAAGGCGGGGCTTGTTTTTGACATGGCAGCCCGTGCCGGGGTAACTCTGAGTGTGCTTAACATTGGCGGAGGGTATCCGATAAAATATACAAGGGATGTACCTGGGGTTCAGGTAATTGAGCAAAACATTAATAAACTAATCGCACAAAGATTTGGCGAAACTATAGAGGTTCATCTTGAGCCAGGGCGCTCTATGGTTGGGGATGCAGGCATTATGGTGTCAAGGGTTACAGGTAAGGCAGACAGGCTTAATGAGAAATGGCTCTACATTGATGTCGGAGTGTTTAACGGGCTTATGGAGAGCATCGGTGGAATTAAGTACAGCTACATTGTTGAAACCACCACACACACAGCCGCTAAACAGAACTGGGTGCTTGCCGGGCCCAGTTGTGACAGCTTTGATGTCATAGATAAAAACGTGTATCTGAATGAGCCCGAACCCGGTGATATGGTTCTTATTCTTTCCGGTGGGGCCTATACAATTTCCTACGCATCGGAGTTTAACGGCTGTGCCATTCCTCACACTGTAATCGTATAAAACGTTTAAAAAGATAAAAGGAGGCAATATTAAAATGATAAAATTTATCGAACAAGAACCATACTCACCAATTGCACACACGTATGAGGTGGAGAAAATCCTGCACAAAGAAAAGAGTAAGTTTCAGGAATTAACGGTAATACAAAATCCATTTTTCGGGCGGATGCTTTTGTTGGACGGCATTGTGCAGATAACAGACAGGGACGAGTTATTTTATCATGAGATTCTTACCCAAATCGTTATGCACGCTCATCCGGAGCCAAAGCGGGTAGTTGTAATAGGGGGCGGAGATGGCGGTGTAGTAAAAGAGGTACTTAAACACAAGAGCGTGGAAAAAGTCTATTTTGTAGAGATAGATGAGGCAGTTATCAGAGTTTCACGGGAGTTTTTCCCGTCGGTTTCAGAAAAGGTGGATGATCCAAAGGTAGAGATAAAGGTCATGGATGGCGCCGAGTTTGTCAGAAGTGTTAAAAACATAGACATAACGATAGTTGACTCCACAGACGTCATTGGTTTTGCGCGAACACTGTTTACAAAAGAGTTTTTTGACAACGTGAAAAACTCAATGAATTCCAACGGGATGTTCGTAACGCACACGGAATCGCTTCACTTTCACAAAGACATTGTAATCGAGATGCAGGAAAATCTTAAAAGAGTTTTCCCAGTGGTAGATCTCTATACCCAGTGCATAGCAACGTATCCCGGCAACTGGTGGACTTTTGCGGTTGCTACAAACGGCCTTGATGCGCGTGTGATGAGACAGCCTTTTGAAATAGAAACTAAATACTATGACGATGAAATCCACGAGCGCCTGTTTGTGACAAAAAAGTTCTATAAAAAGTTAATCAACAGAGAACTTCAGTGGTAGGCTGTTTGTCGGGTGGCCGATTCTTTCCGTTATAGACAAAACCGCAAGTCTGTTGATATACTTTTATTATGGAGACCGCAAAGAGAGATTTAGACTTAACTACAATCATCAACATAGAAGGGCTTTAAACAGTGGCACGGCAACCTAAAACGCAAACGCAAGGAGAGGCTTTCAGGTATTTAGCCAATGCACGGGATATCTTAAAGCACTCAAAGATAGAAGATGATATTTATCTGGATAAAAAACCGGTGCGAGAGGCTTTTGGAACGGCTTATTTAGCAGTATTGGAGGCTATTAATGAGGCGTTAATTGAAAAAGGGCTCACTCAAAAAGAATTGCCAAAATCTGTGGACGGTTACAGGGCTGCCTTAAAGAAGTTTATATCCGTACATAACGGGAAACTTATCAGAGAGTTTGAGTTTCTATATGAAACATTACATATCGGCGGTTATTACAGAGGCCTTATTTACGGAGTGGATTTAGTAAAGGATTCTTTTAAACATACTGAGAGCTTTATAAACAAACTCGTTGTCCACTAAAACCGAAGCAATATATTAATTCTCTATTCCAAAGAAAAAGCCAAATGGCATCGCAATAGTTTGTTTGTCAATAGCGACAAGCTCTGTTCCAGGATATAACAAAACTGATATGACATGCCTTCCCTTAAGGTCTTTTGCACATTCCTTAAGGGCTGCCATGTCTGAGTTATCAAGCTTGTGGGACCATTTTACCTCTATGGCAACAATCCTCTGTCCGTGTTCAATAAGAAAGTCAACCTCGCCGCCGGTATAGGTACGCCAGTAATAAAGCTGATACCGCATATCTCCAAAAGTTATAAGCTTTCTCAACTCAGAGGCCGCCCATGTCTCAACCAATGCTCCTACCCTGCCCTGACGCTCAAGTGTCTCCCAGTCCTCCACTGCACAAAGATGACAGGCCATGCTGCTGTCGCTGAAATACATTTTTGGCATTTTTATAAGCCTTTTACCGATATTTACAAAATACGGCCGGATAAAATATATCTGGTAGGTGGTCTCAAGAAGGCCTAGATATCGTCTGAGTGTGCTTAACGATAATCCCATTTCCCTTGATATCTCAGAGAAATTGATAATTTGTCCTGTCCTAAATGAAAGGAGACTTAATAACCTGTTAAAGTCAGGCAGATGTTCGATGGCTGTTATATCCCTTATGTCTCGTTCAATATAGGTCTGTCTGTAAGAGTCAAACCACCGCCTGCGGGCTCTGGTTGAGGCCATTTGTGAAGGGGTTGGATAACCGCCTGCAAGTATTAGCTGTTCAATGTCTTTCCTTCTGTCTGGGAATGTGTACTGTTTCCATTGTTTTAACAGCGTAACTGCATCCTCCGCTGCAAAAAGCTCTCCAACGATTGTTGGAGGTTTCTTATTCGTTATCTCCGACCACATGAAAGGATGAAGCTCATGGAGCGCCACCCTGCCGGCAAGCGTCTCTGATACCTTTGCAAGAGTCATCAGGTTAGCAGAACCGGTTAGAAGGTATTGTCCTGGCTTTTGGTTTTTGTCAACAACGCTCTTTATTGCACGCATGAGGTCAGGCGCCCTTTGTACCTCATCAATTATTGTTGGCACAGGTGTTGCGTTTATAAATCCGTCAGGGTCATTAAGTGCAGCATCAAGGGTAACACGTGTATCAAGAGTAAGGTAGCGAGCATCCCAATCCTTGCCGGATAGTAACTGTGCAAGAGTGGATTTACCGACCTGTCTTGCCCCGGTAAGCAAAACGACAGGAAAATTCTGCAGTGAATCAATTATATCGGATGTTAGATGACGCTCTTTCATGCTTACAATTTAACCATTAGATGGTTAAATTGTCAAGATGGAAAAATAACCGCGACTCATACCACAGGAGCCTCTGCAATGTGCCGTTCTATATCTGGTTTTGGACAAAATATGATACAATAATACCGTGAAAAAACTTATTATTGCCTCCGTAGCTTTGGCATTGCTGACTGTTGTACTTTATTTTTTCTTTATTGCTAAAAAAAACGATAAGCCAAATTACCGCACCGAAAAGATTGAAATGGGCGAAATAGTGTCAGCAATTACGGCAACCGGCGTGGTTAATCCCGTGACCACAATTTCAGTAGGCACGCAGGTTTCAGGCACCATCAAAGAGATATTAGTTGATTATAACTCTCTTGTTAAGAAAGGACAGTTGATTGCACGTATTGATCCAGACACATTTCAGGCTCAGGTTAACCAGGCTCAGGCTAATTTAAAGCTTGCTCATGCGAATCTCAAAAAGTCAAAAGCCTCGTTAAACG
Source organism: Nitrospirota bacterium (assembly GCA_015233895.1). NCBI lineage: Bacteria > Pseudomonadati > Nitrospirota > Nitrospirota bacterium. The sequence goes on from JADFXG010000004.1 coordinate 54,478, forward strand.
ATGCCCAAAAAGGTATGAAACGAAACAAAGAGCTTTTTGACAAAAAATTTATATCTCAAAGCGATATGGACACATCTGAGACAAATTATCTGACGGCCTCTGCCACTGTTGACGCCTCAGTTGCACAGGTAGAGCAGGCTCAGGCAGCCCTTGTACAGTCGGAAAGCAACCTAAAGTACACATACATTTACTCTCCGGTTGACGGTATTGTGATCTCAAAGTCAGTGGATGTAGGACAAACTGTAGCCGCAAGTTTTCAAACCCCTACCCTTTTTAGCATAGCCGGAGATTTAACTAAAATGCAGATTGATACAAATGTAGTTGAAGCCGACATTGGCAAAGCGGCTAAGGGCCAGCCGGTAGAATTTACCGTGGATGCCTACCCGGAAATTACCTTTAAGGGCGTTGTAACACAGGTTAGAAATGCTGCTGTTACGGTCTCTAATGTTGTTACTTACGACGTTGTGGTAAAGGTGGATAATTCGGAGCTTAAGCTAAAGCCCGGAATGACTGCAAACGCCACAATCATAGTCAGTAAAAAGTCTGACATACTGAAAGTTCCAAACAGTGCTCTCAGATTTCAGCCCTTATTGCTGTCCAAAAAAACTGACTCCAAAGGCGCCTCCGTTTGGATTTTAAAGGGAGAAACACCGCAACGTATAGCTGTTACAAAGGGAGAGAGCGATGGTAATTTCACAGAAGTAATCTCCTCTCAGATTACCCCCGGGATGCCGGTAATTGTTGAATCTAAAACCTCTTCAAACACTTTAAAACCACCAGCGGGCAGACCGCAACCCCACGGAGCCAAACTCTTTTAACTCATGATTGAAACCACAGATATTACAAAGGTTTACAGGATGGGGGATGTTGACGTTGCTGCTTTAAGCGGGATCTCGTTAACTATTAAAAGCGGGGAGTTTACATTCCTTATGGGACCCTCCGGTTCAGGTAAAACCACGGCCATGAATCTCCTTGGCTGTCTTGATAAACCCACCTCCGGCAAGTATTTTCTGGACGGAGTGGATGTTGGCACTCTCAACAGGGACAGACTTTCAAAGTTAAGAAATGAAAAAATAGGTTTTGTGTTTCAGGGGTTTAACTTATTGCCGCGCACCACAGCTGTTGAAAACGTTGAGCTACCCCTTCTTTACATGGGAATACATCAAAAGGAAAGACGGAACAGGGCAATGGCTGCCCTTGAACGCGTAGGGCTAAGTGACAGAGCGCACCATCAGCCAAATCAACTCTCCGGAGGACAACAACAGCGGGTAGCCATAGCAAGAGCACTGGTTAACAACGCCCGTCTAATCCTTGCCGATGAGCCAACCGGAAATCTTGACACTAAGACCAGCGCCGAGGTTCTGAAACTATTTACGTCACTCAATGAGGACTCAGGAATTACAATTGTCGTAGTCACACATGAGCCGGATATTGCCGCCTACGGGAAACGCATTATAAGATTTCTTGACGGCAGGATTTTAAGTGATGAGAGTAAAAACTAAGACATAATGATGAATTTATCTTCTACACTCACAACAGCACTGCGAGCGCTCAGAGTCAACAAAATGCGCTCTGTACTAACCATGCTTGGAATAGTAATCGGTGTGTGCGCAGTAATTGTTATGATAGCCGTAGGAACTGGCGCACGTATGCAGCTTGAGGAACAGAATCGCGCCATGGGGAGCAATCAACTATTGGTGCTGCCCGGCTCAAGCACATCTGGTGGTGTAAGAATGGGCGGCTCCTCCATGAACACCCTGACACTTAGCGATGCTGAGGCGATAAGAAAGGAATGCTCTGCAGTTGAACTTGTAGCGCCTGTGTATGGCGGCGTGGCTCAAGCCGTGTTTAATAACTACAACTGGGCAACTTCTATAACAGGCACAACGCCGGACATGTTTGAAATCAGAGAGTGGAACCTTTCCTCAGGAAAATATTTTACAGCACAGGATGTAAACGCTGCATCAAAAGTATGTATTGTGGGGCAGACTGTGGTAGAAAACCTCTTTGGCGGCTCAGACCCTGCTGGTCAGGCCATAAGAATAAAGAACCTTCCATTTAAAGTAACAGGGGTACTTAGCAGGAAAGGACCGTCTCCTATGGGTCAGGACCAGGACGACACAATATTTGTACCCATCACAACTGCTCAGAAAAAACTCTTTGGTACTCAACTGCCAGGGCTTGTTAAGGTGATTATCGTTAAAGCCAGAAGTCTTGAGGAAATGCAAACTGCCGAGGCACAAATCAGAGACCTTCTTAGACAAAGGCACCATTTAAGAGGGACTCAGGAGGACGATTTCTCGGTAAGAAATATCACTCAGATAATGCAGGCTGCCGAGGAATCCTCTAAGATGATGTCCGTCTTGCTTGGCTCTATAGCCTCAGTGTCCTTGATGGTTGGAGGCATTGGAATTATGAATATAATGCTTGTGTCAGTTACCGAACGAACCCGTGAAATTGGAATACGAATGGCCGTGGGGGCACAGGTGTGGGATATCCGGCTCCAGTTTATCACAGAGGCCATTGTGCTTTCGTTAGCTGGGGGAATTACCGGAATTGCCGCAGGAATTGCCGGAGCTCACATTCTTTCTGGTTTTGCAGGCTGGAAAACTATTATAACTCTGTACTCGCTGGCAATATCTCTGGGATTTTCCGGCCTTATCGGCGTGTTTTTCGGTTTCTATCCGGCATACAGAGCATCTGAGCTAAACCCCATAGATGCTTTAAGGTATGAGTGATACCAAGCTGAGACCGTTGCAAAAATATTATAACACCAAAGTTGAGTTCAAAAATATAACAAAATGTTATAGAAAAAGGATGAGATTGCCACACCCCCTGCGGGGGTTCGCAATGACGGCGTGGGCTGTGCGTGGGCGTACCTATCCGTCATTACGAGGAGCGATAGCGACGTGGTAATCTCATCATTATTATATTTTAGGCTGCTACTCGGTATTAATTGGGAAATACTTTTCCCACATTTTGGGAATTTTGCAACGGTCTCAAGCTGTATTCTATCGCCTAACGTACGTTAGCTTTAACATGGTTACTTATTTCTTTTAGTGACTTTGCATACTCAATAAAAGTTTCGCTGTCAGTAAACCCCGTGTCGGTGCTGTAGGAGGAGACATTTAGCAGGCTAACCATTTTACCGTCACGTTTAACCTTAAAGTTATCACCGCCTGTAGCAAGATAGTTGCTGGTTACTATGCGGTATGTTTTGTCCATTTCCATGACCTGCTTTTTAGAGCCATTTGACGGCAGAATTTCAATATCGGATATTCGCTGTCCCTCCGGTTTTTGTTCATTGATGTTAAAAGTAACACCTGAAACATACATAAAGGGCTGTGCCCTCGACTTATCAACGTTAAAGCTTGTCATAGACTCAAGAGCATCTTTTAAATCTCTCCCCAAAACGTTCATTACGTATAAGGTGTTATTAAAGGGCATGACAGTATAAACATCCCCGATTGTGATATTGCCTTTTATAAAACCAGCGCGCACGCCACCAGCGTTAACAATTGAAAGCTGTGTGTTCAGATTTTTAGTTGTGTACAAAAAACTATCAGCTATAATGACTCCAGGCCCCTTGTTGCGTCCCCGCGGCATATTTTCTAAAGCAACAGCTACAACTTCTTCGCTAAGTGACTCAAGCGGTTTTTTGTATGTATCAAGCAGCTTCTTTGCCGATTCATCCTCAGGAAACTCTGAAAACTTTGTCACTCTTAATTTATTATTAATCTCAGCCTTAAACTTATCAAAAGATTCCATATATGGTTTTTCATCATTAGCCGGACTTAGAAGCATCACAGGCTCTGGTTCGTAGCCAATGACCTCTCCGGTATTATTAAAAAACACCTTTATAAACCCAAGCTCCTTTGCATACTCCCAACTCTGAAGTACAAGCACCAGATTACCATCTTTGCCTCTGACCTCCTTAGGATAGCGATCATGCGGCCAAAAACCATAGCTCATAAGGTCATCATCGCCTAAGAGCGTGTGCGAGTGGCCACCAATTATCAGATCAACTCCGGAGATTTTTTTGGCAAGCTCTAAGTCCACATCATAACCCACGTGTGTAAGCAAAATTATTATATTTATCCCCTGAGCTTTTAACTCGGTAACGTAATGCTCAGCCACTTTGAATGGGTCACTGAAAGTAATCTTACCACCCGGGCTTGAAATGCGGGGTGTTTCCTGAGTAGTTAATCCAATTACTCCAACTTTACGTCCGCCAATTTCAAATATTTTGTATGGCTCAATAAGGCCTGCTAACGCATCTTCGCTGCCTGTATCCGTATTGGCTGACAGTACAGAAATGGAGGAACTGCCATCAGATTTTAATGATCTCAGAAAATCCGCTAGCACAGGCGGGCCTCTGTCAAACTCATGATTTCCCAGTGTGACAGCGTTTAGTCCCATTAAGTGAAAAAAGGCGCTGTCGGCAGCCCCCAGATATTTAGTAAAGTACAGGGTGCCGGTAAAGACGTCCCCAGCATGTAAAAAAAGAAAATTAGCATGTTTTTTTCTTAAATCCCCTATAGCGCTGGCAAGGCGGGTAAAACCGCCAAGAGCAGCCACAAGCTCTGACCTGTTATATTTAATCGTCACCTTTGTCTGTTCAAGGTGAGCATGGGTGTCGTTTATGTGGGCAATGGAAATACTGTAGGCCTCTATCGGAGAGACAACCGGTACTGCGCTTTGCTTTGTAACAGTGGCGCATGACAGGGTTATAATTAAAACGGAGAGTGATAGAGCCAAAAAACGTTTAACCGGAGATTTTTTCAAACCGGTTAAAAACTTCATTGTAAAATCAGTGATGCTTTAGCAAATTCAATGAATTTGCCGGGGAAAACTCCTATTACAATAACCATGACAACTGAAATAGCAAGCGCCACTTTCAGATACAGAGAATCAGAAACCGGAGTTTCAACCTCAGGGTCTTTCATGTACATATACATAACAACCCGCAGATAGAAAAACGCTGAGATTACACTTATTAACACACCGGCTACCGCAAGCGTTAACTGACCGCTATGAATTAGTGCGGTAAAGATATAGAATTTTCCAATAAATCCTGCAGTTGGGGGAATGCCAGTAAGTGAAAACATAAATATCATCATAAGAAATGCTGCCAATGGATGAGTTTTAGCAAGTCCCAGATAATCCTTTAACTCATCGCCTGCAAAGTCTTCTGTTCTTAACATGATAACAACGGCAAATGCCCCCACGTTCATAAACATATAAATGAGCATGTAGTTCATGGCAGCAGTGAGGCCGTCTCCATCAGCGCTCAGTATGCCCAACAGTGCGTACCCGGCATGGGCAATTGAGGAGTAAGCCAGCATTCGCTTAATGTTGGTTTGTGATATTGCCAGGACATTGCCTGTAATCATGGTGGCAACAGAAATCGGAATCAGAAGCTTTACCCATTCAACATGCAGACCGAATATGGCTACGAAAAATATCTTGCCGATAATTGCAAAGCCAGCCGCCTTTGGCCCAACCGACATAAAAGCGGTGACACTCGTTGGCGCCCCCTCATACACATCAGGGCTCCACATGTGAAACGGAACTGCCGCTATCTTAAATCCAACTGCAGTAACAAACAGTGCCACAGAAAACAAAAGAAGCGGTTTCAGAGCTGCATCAGCTCCCATTACAGCCACTGCGTTTGCGATCTTATTAAAATCCGTACTGCCTGTTGAGCCATAGAGGAGTGAAATTGCATAGAGCAGAATTGCAGTGGAAAATGCTCCCAGTAAGAAATACTTTATCGCAGACTCTGTGGACTTTATGTTGTTTCTTAAAAATCCGCATAAGACATATATACTTAGTGACATAAGCTCAAGCCCCAGATACAACACTATCAGGTTTCCGGCTGAGGCCATAGTCATCATCCCAACTGTGGCAAACACAAGCAGTGCATAGTACTCGCCATGGAGAGCTCTCTCAGTTTCAAGATACTTGACAGAAATCAAAGTCGAAAGAAGCAGATTAATTATAAAGACGGTTTTAAAAAAATTACTATAATGATCCGCTATAAACATGCCATCGAATAAAACCCCATGCGAGCCCTTAATAAAGTAGAAAGCTAAAATCGCACCAATTAGCGTTACAATCGCAAGCATCTCCTTCTTTTTGCTGATAACATCCAGCATAATCAGTATAAGACCAAGCGCTATTAAAATGAGCTCCGGAGCCATAGGCCGTAAATTAGCTAATGTCATCTTATCTCCACCCTCCCCTGCCCATCAATGAACCACCGCAACGTTCAGCACTGCCTTTAAACTGTCAGCACTGACACGAACTATCAATTTGCCTACACTTACATCCATAAAACTTAAAAATGCGTTTGGATAAAACCCTATCCAAAAAACTAGTACTATTAGCGGCAGCAGAGTGACTATCTCTCGCAGGCTTAAATCCTTTAGCCCCTTGATACCTTCATTAACACCAGTAAAAAATATCTTTTGATACAGGTTAAGCATATACACAGCCCCTATTATAATTCCTGTTGCTGCAAAAACGCCTGCCGTTTTATTAGCGGTAAATCCGCCCAAAATAATCAGAAACTCCCCGACAAAACCGTTAGTGCCCGGAAGCCCAATCGCTGCAAGTGTAAACAGCATGAAAAAAGCGGCAAATACGGGCATAACATCAGCTAAGCCCCCGTAATCGGAAATCTGCCGGGTGTGAGTTCTCTCATAGACCATGCCTACGGCAAGGAACATGGCGCCTGTCACGACACCGTGGTTAATCATCTGAAGTATCCCGCCCTGTATGCCCTGAGAGTTCAGCGCAAAAATACCAAGCGTTACAAATCCCATGTGGCTGACCGAACTATAGGCAATCAGGCGCTTTAGGTCGGTCTGGCTAAAGCAGATGATTCCTCCATAAATTATTGCTATAACAGAAAGGATTGTCATAAAAGGCGCAATAGCCCTTGAGGCATCAGGAAACAACGGCAGTGAAAACCGCAGGAATCCGTAAGCGCCCATTTTTATGAGTATCGCTGCAAGAAACACGCTTCCTGCCGCAGGGGCCTCCGTATGGGCATCAGGCAGCCACGTATGCACTGGAAACATCGGCACTTTTACGGCAAACGCTGCAAAGAATGCCCAAAACAGCACTATCTGCATCTTATATGGAAGGGCCATACCCATAAGTTTTACAATGTCAAAAGTCCCCGTATGCAGATACAGGGCAATGATAGCAACAAGCATAAGCACGCTGCCAATTAACGTATAAAGGAAAAACTTTATAGCCGCATAAATCCTCTTAGGCCCTCCCCACACCCCGATTATCAGATACATCGGTATCAGCATGGCCTCCCAGAAAATATAAAACAAAAACATATCCAGGGAGCAAAACACGCCTATCATAAACCCTTCTACCAAAAGCAGTGAAATATAAAACTCCTTGACCTTATCCTTTATCGCATTCCATGACACCAGAGTGCAAAGAATCGCCGTAAGAGTTGACAAGAGCACCATAAGAATACTTATGCCGTCTACCCCCACGTAGTAACTAATATCAAAGGTAGGTATCCACTTATAATGCTCAACAAACTGCATAGAGGAGGCGGCTTTGTCAAATTTTATAAACAGTGGTAAAGAAAGTAGAAAATCCAGCACGGTAACCAAAAGAGCAATGCCCTTTATCGCCGCCTTATTTTCTCGTCCTATGACAAACAGAAAAAGCCCGCCAAACACAGGTAAAAATATTATCGCACTTAACAGGGAGTGGCTATAGTCCATTTAGTGTTAAAACCTCCCTGTATATAGTTTTGACAGTATTAGAATCAGGAGTATAAACATTCCTGCAGCCATGAACATGCTATAGTGAAGGACAATACCAGTTTGGATTTTTCTGAGTCTTCTGCTAAACCATTCAACTATTGTGGGCAAACCGTTAACAACCCCTTCAATTACAATTGCGTCGGTTATTTTATTTATTACGGCACCTGAAAACCAGTAGGCAGGTTTAACAATCAGTACGTCGTATATCTCATCCACATAGTATTTGTTAAACAGTATTTTATATATGGGAGAGAACGTCTTGGCAATTCCCTCCGGTATTTTTGTGTTTTTGATGTAAAAATAATAAGCCGCTAAAATTCCTGTTATTGCTATTACTATTGATGAAATCATCACAAACCACTCCTGTGACAAGCTGCCATGCGCCTCCGCCTCTCCTACAACAGGGGCAAGAAAGTGTGCAAAGCTATCATGCCCGCCAAGAATATGAGGAATGCCAACATAGCCCGCTGCCACTGCTCCCAGAGCCAGTGCTATCAACGGCAGCGTCATACTTTGGGGAGATTCATGAAGGTGATGTTCCTTATCGTGTCCGCCTCTGAAGCTGCCGTGAAAGGTGACATAGATAAGCCTGAATGAATAAAATGCCGTAAGAAGCGCTGTTATCGCTCCAAGCAGATACACAAATTTACCAACGCCATCTCCGTGAGCATACGCCATCCACAAGATTTCATCTTTGCTAAAAAATCCGGAAAGCCCAGGAACTCCTGAAATACTCAGCGAGGCCAAAAGCATGGTCAGATATGTGACAGGCATATGTTTTTTAAGCCCTCCCATCATATTTATATCTTGCTCTCCCTCCATCGCATGAATGACAGAACCTGCGCCAAGAAACAAGAGCGCCTTAAAAAACGCATGCGTATATAGATGAAAGATACCGGCAGAAAAAGCCCCAACTCCGCACGCTACAAACATGTAACCCAACTGGCTTACCGTAGAGTAAGCGATTATGCGCTTAATGTCTTTTTGAACAAGCGCTATTGTGGCTGCAAAAATTGCTGTTACACCTCCGGTTACGGCAACAACTGCCATAGCAGTTGGTGAAAGAACAAATATAGAGTTGGTTCTTGCTACCATAAAGACCCCTGCCGTTACCATTGTTGCGGCATGAATGAGGGCGCTAACCGGTGTCGGACCCTCCATAGCATCAGGCAGCCACACATGGAGCGGAAGCTGTGCCGATTTGCCCACTGCTCCGCAAAAAAGCAATATCGCTATCACAGTTATCAAATTAAAACTATGTCCGCATATCATTATTGTTTGGCCTGCAAAAGCTGCCGGATTTTTAAACACGTCAGCGTAGTGAAGTGAGCCAAAAGTCAGAAATATTAAAATCACGCCAAGGCCAAATCCAAAATCACCAAACCTGTTGACAATAAAAGCTTTTTTAGCGGCATCGGCAGCTGATTTCTTATAATACCAAAACCCTATCAGAAAATAAGAACACAGTCCCACAGCCTCCCACCCAAAGTACATCTGTAGGAAATTGTTACCCATTACAAGCATCAACATGGAAAAAGTAAAGAGACTGAGAAATGCAAAAAACCGGTAGTAGCCCTTATCCCCGTGCATGTATCCAATCGAGTATATGTGCACAAGCAAGCTTACCGTATTTACCACTATCAGCATTACAGCCGTTAACGGATCAATAAGAAAACCCACCGAAACCTTAAAGCTGCCAGAGGTTATCCATGTAAACAGGTCTTCATTAACGATTTGGCCGCTTAACACACCCGAAAGAGCCGAAAGCGAACACAGAAACGACCCTGCAACCCCAATGAGCGCAATCCAATGAGCCTTCGTCCTCAGAATTGCTTTCCCAAAAAGTATATTGATTATAAAAGCCGCAAGGGGAAGAGCCGGTATCAACACATGCTTTAGTGTCATCCCTATCCTCTCATCTCATTAAATTCATCAACCGTTATGGTCTCTTTGTTTCTAAAGAGCGCAATTACCAGAGCAAGCCCTATTGCCGCCTCAGCCGCCGCTACGGCTATTATCATAAAGACAAGTATCTGACCGGTTAAGTCCTCCATGTAGTGGCTAAACGCTACAAGGCTTATGTTAACGGCATTAAACATTATCTCAACCGAAAGGAGCATTATTATCAGATTCCTCCTTGTGATAAACCCAAACATCCCCACACAAAAGAGCACTCCGCTTAGCCATATATACCAATTTAAAGGTACCATTTTGCTGTCTCTAAATTCCCCCTGCTTTCATTTTAACCTCTTTTTGGCAAGCACAATTGCCCCCACTATTGCAACAAGAAGTACCAGCGAGGCCAGCTCAAACGGGTACAGGTAATGAGTGTACAGTTCCTGCCCTATGGCCCCTATGTGAGTAGCGCTCTGTATCTCCATAATTGTCCACCGCCCTGTCCTTCCAACCTCTACCGATCTTGCCGCCTTAATCGCTATTACCATCACCCCTGAGGATATGATAAAGCCAATAATCCACGGCCTGATAAACCTGCTCTTTTGCACATCCTCCCGCAAATTAAGAAGCATAACGACAAAGAGAAATAATACCATAATAGCTCCGGCATAGATAATTATTTGTACTGCGGCTAAAAACTCCGCATTTAAAAACAAATACAGTCCGGCCAGATGAAAAAACATAAGAAGCATATAAAGCACACCGTGCATAGCGTTTCGCCGCGTTATAGCCAAAGAGGATGTTAGCACTATAACGGAGGCAAAGTATAAGAAAAAAACCTTATTCAGCATTATGTAAATCCACCTTACTCTGAGTCCGCCCTTTAAACACCGCCTGATTTTCAGGCGTTTTAAAGTCATCGGCACGCGGGCCCCAAAATCGCTTAAAATACTCGGTTCCTTTGTCACCTGTCATGTACTTGTCCCAATTTCCAAGGAGTTTGTCTTTGGTCATTTTAAAATCCGCCTTGTTGTATCCGGCATACTCGTAGTGCTCGGTAAGAACAACCGCCCCAAACGGACATGCCTCCACACAAAGTGCGCAATACATACATCTGAGGACTTCTATTTCATATCTGTCAACGACCTTTTCATGTTTTTCCCCCTCGGATGTGTATATGGTTATGCAGCGAGAGGGGCATACGGCGGCACATAGCCCACAGCCCACGCACTTAGCCTCTTTCGTTTCCGGATTGCGTACAAGCGCATGAAGCCCTCTAAAGCCGGGCATCACGGGTCTTTTCTCCTTTGGGTACTGCCTTGTGACAGGCTTTGTGAACAAGGTTTTAAGGGTAAGTTTCATCCCCTGAAGGATTTCCACAAAAAACACCGTCTTAAGAAACCGTGCTATTGCGGTATCTTTTTTTCGCTCCATCACCACAACGTCTTTTATCTTCATATCGTTCATTTGTGTAAAAATATTTTAATAATTCCTGTTATCATAACATTTAAAAGGGCAAGTGGTATCAGCACCTTCCAACCTAACGACATTAATTTATCATATCTATAGCGCGGCAGTGTTGCCCGTATCCAGTAGTAAAAGAATATACAGGCGTAAAGCTTAAGCATAAACCAAATGAGACCCGGCACATGGTTCAAAAAGGGAAACATGTTTAGTATAAACTGGGGCAGAGTCCATCCGCCTAAAAAGCACAGGACGGCTATCGAGGACATTATAATCATACCAATGTACTCGGCCATAAAAAACAGAGCAAAGCGCATACCGCTGTATTCGGAGAAAAATCCGGCTATAAGTTCAGTCTCAGCCTCTGGAAGATCAAACGGGGTGCGGTTGGTCTCGGCAATTGCAGAAATAACAAACACATAAAAACCCAGAAACTGCGGAATTATGTACATCCCGCCCGGATAATTGTGCTGAGCGTGTACGATGTCGGTAAGGTTAACTGAGCCTGCCATAAGCATCACACCAACAAGGGAGAGGCCAAGGGACACCTCATAACTAATCACCTGAGCCGAGGCACGCAGCGCCCCCAGAAACGAATACTTTGAATTAGACGACCAACCGGCAATTATTACGCCGTAGGCAGCCAATGAGGACATTGCAAAAAGAAACAACAGTCCAATGTTAGCGTTACTGATTACAAAACCATCAAAAAATGGTATCACCGCAAGGGCTGAAATTGCAGCCATAAGCCCGATTATTGGCGCCGAGAAAAACAGCGGTTTATCGGCATTTGTTGGAATTATATCCTCTTTGAAAAAGGATTTAATGCCGTCTGCTATCGGCTGAAATATGCCGTGAGGGCCTACCACCATAGGGCCCATTCTGACCTGCATATGGCCTATAACTTTCCGTTCAAAATACGTGGCATATGCTACATGCAACATCGTTGCCCCAAGTACAACAGCTATCTTTAAGAGTATCACTCCGAGGTTCCATATATACTCTGGTACCGCTGCATGAAGAGCGTCTAATGTCATAGTTCTTTAGCCCTCTCTATTGTTACAACTCTGTCTGTTATGTTAAGGCTTTTCAGAGTCGGGTCTATTGTGTATCCTACAATTGACCTAAATCCGTTGTCTTTAAATGTGTTTGAAAGCGCAGCCACTCCCTCCGGCATTCCTCTGTCGGCACGTAAAACAGCAACTGCCATCCCTTTGTCACTCGTTATAACCACCCGCTCATTATCGCTAAGTCCCAAAGACTCCGCTGTCACAGGGTTTATCATAAGAAGCGGCTCCGAGGCTACGCCCATAAGAGCAGCTGAATATCTGGAAAGGGAGGAGGAGTGGATAAGCGATTTATCCTCTTTTAAGATAACCCTGCCACTTTGCTCACTGCCAGGTAATTCCGGCATGTCCTCAAGCCCCTCTACTTCGAAATCCCCCTCTATTCCTCTTAAAGGTTCACCCCCATATGGCCATATACCGCCGCGTCCCGTAAGGGATTCATACCTGACGCCGGCATGGACTGAGGATATCCTGCTGATTTCCTCCCACACGCTCTTAACATCCGTGTATGATTCCTTCATTCCCAGCGCTTTACAGATATCGGCAAGGATTTTCCAGTCTGCCCGTCCACGGCTGCTTAAAGCTCCCTTTCTTAACCTCTGAAGCCTTCTTTCAAGATTTGTATAAGTGCCGTCTTTTTCACTCCATGCTGAGGCTGGAAACACAACATCAGCAAGGCTTGCCGTCTCTGTGAGAAATATATCCGACACTGCCAGAAATTCTAGTTTCTGAAGAGCAGACTCCACTTTCTTTTTATCCGGAATATTAAAGACAGGATTTTCTCCCATCACAAACATTGCTTTGATACTCCCACTGTTAGCGCCGTTAATCATCTCAAAAAGATTAAGTCCTGTTCCCTCTGGTGTTTTCATTCCTGCCGTGTTTTCCATCTTATGGCCAAACGTCTCAAGCTCTACCGGCCTGCCACCAACAAGCACACCAGGCGAACAACCCATATCAAGACATCCCTGCGTGTTTGGCTCATCCATAAGTACAAACAACCTGCCGTTTAACACATAGTTAAGCGCACCAAGTAAAAACAGATTCTTTGAACCATTACCATAAAGCACCATCTCAGGACCTATTATAACAACAGGATTTTTTAGCCTTACAAGCTCATCCGCAGTATATTGCAAAGCCTCAGGGCTGACTCCGGCTCTGACAAGCATGTCCATATCAGGAATTTTCAGAGCCGACAATTTCTTATCTATAATTGAGTTTTCAGAGATAAAATTCTTCTTTTCGTAGACCTTAGCTAATATCCACGTTAGAATAAGTGCTCCTGCGCCCTCTGTGTGATTTAGCTCATGTTTTACATTACTTCTTAGTCCGCCGGATTTGCCTAACACAAACACCTTTCCGCCTTTTTTCCACACCGAGCGAACTGCAATGCCAAGAACCGGATTTATTGTAGTTGGGTCGCCACCGGCAACAAACACTCCGTCTGAGTTAGCAATACCTGGAATAAGGTTTGCCGTTATCCCCTGCCCAAACATCCTCTCAAGATAACTGACAGCAGGACGATAAAAGAGTCTTGCCGCAGAGTCTATATTATTTGAACCCAGCACGTAGCGAATTAATTTCTGAAGCATGTAGTTGTCTTCATTAGTGCATCTGCCAGAGGCAATACCTGCCACAGAGCCACCGCCGTGTTTTTTAACAATCTCTTTAAGCCGCCACGCTGTAAACTCTACAGCCTCCTCCCACGATACCGGAACAAGCTCTCCGTCTTTTCGTATAAGCGGACTTCTCAGTCTTTCCTCATGTTCGGTGTAATCGTAACCGAACCGTCCCATAACGCACAACATGCCGGAATTCAGACCTTTTTCAAAATCCGGGATGACTCTGATAATTGTGTTTTCCCTCATTTGAAGGGTTAGAGTGCAGCCAACGCCGCAGTGCCCGCAAATGGTCTCCACCTGGCGCTCTATGTACCATGGCCTGTACGTGTGGCGATGAAGTTTTGACGTGATCGCTCCCACAGGACAGGCTGAGAGACAGTTACCGCAGTACTCACAGTCGAATCTGCCACCGGAAAATGGCTCTATAAGAGAGTGGCTACCCCTGTTAATTACACTGATGGCAAAAGCACCCTGCAAATCGTCACAAGTTCTTACACATCGGGTACAGAGGATACACCTTTGCATGTCTCTGACTATAACAGGATCTTCAAAACTTACCGGATTGGTGCGTTTACCCTCTTTAAACCGGCCTGCTGCAGCACCATACTTTGCAGATAAGTCCTGAAGAATACACTCGCCGGCTTTATCACAAACCGGACAGTCCAGCGGGTGATTTATAAGCAAAAACTCCAACACCGCTTTCCTTGCACGCATAATAGCCTCGGAGTTGGTTCTGACAACCATTCCGTCTGTGATTTTAACCGTACAGGCTGTCTGAGGCCTGGACAGACGCTCGATTTCCACAAGACACATACGACAACTACCAGAAGGGGACAGGTTTTTAAATGTGCAAAGTGTTGGAATCTCAATTCCAACCTGCTTTGCTGCTTCAAGAATAGTTATTTCCCGGTCCGTCTGAACCTCTATGCCGTCTATGGTTAACTTAATCATAAGTTTTCACGTTCTTTTGAAATCCTCTTTTAAAATCCTCTTTTGAAATCACCGTTACATTATACTTTATCATTGCACTTTACATCTCTTATTTTTTATATGGTACTCAAACTCTTCCCTGTATGTTTTCATAGCAGCCAGAAGCACTCCGGCTGCCCCGTCACCTAATGGGCAAAAAGTCTTTCCGGTCACGTTTTCAGCCACATCTTGAAGAGTTTCAAGATCACGCTCTGAGGCATCCCCCCGCTCGATACGCCCAAGGATTGCTCTCATCCACGCCGTACCCTCACGGCATGGCGTACACTTTCCGCAGGATTCGTGTTCAAAAAACTTCATAGCACGCTCATAGACCCTCACAATGCACACTGTATCGTCAAAGACCATAACAGCGCCTGAACCAAGCATAGAACCGTACTTAGGCAAGTGGACAAAATCCATGGGGCAGTCTATATTCTCAGGGGCAATTATCGGGGTTGAGATGCCGCCGGGAATTACTCCCTTAAGCGCACCGCCGCCTTTAATGCCGCCACAGTGGGTATAAATTATCTCTCTCAGGGATATTCCCATAGGAAGCTCATAGACACCGGGTTTATTGACTCTGCCGCTTACGGAAAAAAGTTTAGGTCCGGGACAGTCTTTAACCCCTATTGAGGCATACGCCTTTGCACCTTGTGAGACAATGTATGGAATATTGGCAAATGTTTCAACATTATTAACAATCGTAGGCTTTCCCCACAGTCCTGAATTTACAGGAAATGGTGGTTTTAGCCTTGGCAGCCCTCGCCTGCCCTCAAGGGAATCAAGAAGAGCCGTCTCCTCGCCACAGATATAAGCTCCGGCACCTGAGTGTACCGTAAGATTAAACCTAAAATGTTTTGACAGTATATCGTTACCGAGATAACCACTGGCCAAAGCCTCCTCGATGGCTCTTTCAAGTATTCTTTTTGCATGAGGGTATTCACCTCTGAGGTATATATAGCCTCTGGTAGATTGCAGTGCGTAAGCGGATATAATCATCCCTTCGATTAAAAGATGAGGGTTGTGTTCAAGAATTGGTCTGTCTTTAAATGTGCCAGGCTCTCCCTCATCTGCGTTACAAACCAGATATTTGGGGAATTTCGGATCAAGGGATGCAAATTGCCATTTCATACCGGTTGGAAATCCGGCTCCACCGCGTCCCCTCAGACCGGAGCTCTTTATCTCATCTATTATATCCCGCGGGGTCATCTCGCCCACAGCCTGCTCCAAAGCTTTGTAGCCGCCATAAGCCATATAGCCCGCAATTGAGGCGTTATGAGGATCTTCGGTGTTCCTTAATATTATCCTCTCATCCACGGTTGCCCCCAATGTTTCAGAAATTCATATGTCATCACTTATAACTCTCAAGCAAAGTGTCCAGCCTGTCCTTTGTCAGATTTTCATAAGAATCAGTATCCAATATCATCGCAGGGGCTGTGCCGCAGGCGCCAATACACTCCATTATAACCAGGGAAAATCTGCCATCAGGTGTTGTGCCACCAGGAGTCAACCCGTATTTCTCTTTTAAGTATTCAACCAGGCTATAGGCCCCTTCAATCATACAGGACACATTTGTACAGAGTTGAATAATGTGCCGCCCCATGGGTTTAGTTTTATACATGGCATAGAAGCTGGCAACTCCCCTGATTTCCGCAGCAGGCACACCGGTTACATTTGAAATCTCTCCGATTGCCTCAGGGCTGATAAATCCAAAAATTTCCTCTGCTGCAAAGAAAGACGGCAAAAGCGCTGCCTGATAGGAGGGATAGAGCTCCATCAGTTCGTAGATCTTCCCTCTTAATATCTTCAGCCGCTCTGCTGTTACCTGTGTCATCGCGTGCTCTTGCTATCCTTTCCTGAACATGTATGTAGTAAGGTCCATGTACTGGTTATTCATCGACCTGATTATCTCAGACAGATGTATGGCTATAACTTTATAGACCTTAGCAGCCATTTTGGGGTCATGCTCCATAAGCTCTTCAACATCACGCTTATCTACTTTTACAACTTCACAGTCCTTATCCGCCAGTGCAATAGCCGAGTGCTTAGAGCCGTCCACAAAAGACATAAGGCCAAATGTTTCACCGGCCTTCACCACAGCATACGGCAGAATATCTCCCTCTGTTGACATCTTACAAATTCTGACTTTACCGTTTGTAAGGAAATACAGAGTGCCGCCATCCTCACCCTCTTTGTATATCTCTTCATCCTGTTTAAAAGACGTTCTTTTAAACAGTCCGGTTATAAGCTTTTTCTCCGTCTCATCAAGACCATTAAAAATATCAAACTTTTCAAAAATATCTTTAAATTCCATACTCATCCTCCTTGACTTACCTGTCACACTCGCCAAGCACAACGTCAATCGAACCAATGTTAGCTATAGCATCCGCTATGAGGCCGCCCTCACAAAGAGCCGGCAACACAGAAACGTGTATAAAAGACGGTGAACGAACCCGCATCCTGTAGGGCCTGCCGGTGCCGTCACTTACTATAAAGAAGCCCAACTCACCTTTTGGCGCCTCCGTGGCAACATATATCTCGCCCTTGGGGGCTGTCATAGGGCCCTTTGTGATTAAAGTAAATTGATGAATGAGAGATTCCATCTCATTTAACACTCTGTCTTTCGGAGGCAGCGTAAACTTAGGCGCATCGGGAGCCAGTATCGGTCCTGTAGGGAGCTTTTCCACACACTGCTTAAGTATCAAAACTGATTGCCTCATCTCCTCAACCCGGCAGAGGTACCTGTCGTAAACATCGCCATTTTTACCTATCGGCACGGCAAACTCTACGAGATCATAAGCATCATAGGGGAAGTGTTTTCGAATGTCGTAATTAACCCCGGAGCCTCTGAGCGTGGCACCGGAAAGTCCCCAGTTTATGGCATCCGCCGCAGATATTACACCAATTCCTACAGTACGCTGAAGCCAAATCCTGTTAACATTTATGAGGGTTTCATATTGCTCAATTTTAGAGGGAAAATCCAGTAGAAAATCATACAGCTTATCTATAAACTCCTGTGTAAAGTCGTTTTTTACGCCACCAATTCTTGGGTAGGTGACCGTAAGGCGCGCCCCGCAGAGCATCTCAAACAAATCCATAATGACCTCTCTTTCTCTGAAAGCATAGAGAAAAACAGTCATAGCGCCAATATCAAGCGCGTGTGTGGCAAGCCAGAGCAGATGGCTTGAAAGCCTTGACATTTCAGAAACAATGGTGCGTATATATTTGGCCCTAAGAGGAGCCTCGATTCCGAAAAGCCGTTCCACAGCCAGGCAGTAGCCCACATTATTAGTCATAGAGGATATATAGTCAAGTCTGTCCGTAAGCGGCATACACTGTATATAGGTCATCCCTTCGGCCAGTTTCTCGGTTCCTCTGTGAAGATAACCAACATAGGGGGTGCACTTTCTTATGGTTTCACCGTCCAGCTCCAGCTTAAGCCTTAGCACTCCATGAGTTGAAGGATGCTGGGGGCCCATGTTCAGTACCAACTCTCTGGTCTTTAAATCTTTCAGCGGTTCCATTCGTACTTTTTATATTCCTCGTGTTTTTGCAAAACCTCTTTAAACCCGCGCCACTCCTCCTCAGGTCCCTCAACTGGGTAGTCCTTTCTGAGCGGGTAACCCTCCCAGTCCTCAGGCATAAGCACACGCCGGAGGTCCGGGTGGTTTTCAAAAACAATTCCGTACATGTCGTAACACTCACGTTCATGCCAATTGGCTGTGTTCCAGATACAGGCACAGCTTTCCAGTGACGGGGATTTCTCTGGCACCTGTACCGCAATGCGAATCATATGTTTGTGTTGTATTGAATAAAGCTGATAGATAACCTCAAAGCGGGGAGTTCTCTTGCTTAAGTAGTCAACTCCGCAGAGGTCTTTCAAGAAATCAAAATTAAACTCCGGATCGTCATGCAGCCGCATCAGGATTTCCAGGATATCGTCCTTTTTAACAACCAAAGCGCACTGTCCCCTGAAGTCCCTCACATCAACAACATCAGCTGGATAGAGTTCTTTAATTTTAGAGGCTATTTCAGCGGGCTCCATCTCATTCTCTCAGTTCTCATCTTATCCTGCAGCCTGATAATTCCGTCAATCAGAGCCTCCGGCCTGGGCGGACAGCCTGGTATATAGACATCAACCGGCAAAAACGTATCACAGCCCTGAACCACCGAGTATGACCTGTAAACATTCCCCGTACAGGCACAACTGCCCATGGCGATAACATATCTTGGTTCGGGAATCTGGTCATAGACTTTTCTGACAACCGGGGCCATTTTCTTTGTAACAGTGCCGGCTATTATTATGCAATCAGCTTGCCGCGGCGAGCCGCGGAATATAATTCCAAGCCTGTCCAGGTCGTAGTGGCTTGAGCCTGTGGTCATCATTTCAATGGCGCAACATGCCAGTCCGAAGGTCACTGGCCACAGGGAGGACAGCCTCCCCCAGTTTATCAACTTATCCAGTGAAGTAATTATTGTGTTAGCGCCGGGAATTATCCTGATTCCCTCCTCTACGTCAATTAAGCCAAGCGAGGTATCTATCATCTTCCTATTCCTTCTAAACTCCCTTTGTGCGTACTCTTTTTACTAAAGCCTTCTATCCGGAAGGCGTTGTATTATACACTAAATATTAAAATTAATAAACTAATCCCAGACAAAGGCATCCTTTCTCCATGCGTATATGTAACCTACGGCAAGAATCAGAATAAAGAGCATCATCTCAACAAATGCGTAAAGCCCTATTTTATTAAACGCTACAGCCCATGGGTACATAAAAACGGCCTCAACGTCAAACACAACAAACAGAATGGCTATGATGTAGTATCTGACAGTGAATTTCTGTCTGGGCTCACCCTCAGGCAGCATACCGGATTCGTAGGGGGAGAGTTTTTCAGCATATGGCCTCCTTGGACGCAACAAGAAGCCAAAAAGCAACGCTCCTAAACCAAACCCCAGCGCTATAATCAAAAAAACCAGCACTGGCAGGTAATCTGTTGGCACATAAGTACCTGGCATAGATATGTTTTACATTATCTGTGCGGTACTTGTCAATATGTTTTTTTCGGGAAATTCTACTTAATGATGTTTAATGTGTTATGATAGTCTTATAAATATCTAAATCTAAGACAAACACTGACAATCCGATGAAGCATCTCTATATAAAAGATATAATAAAATCCGTACAAAACGAAAAGATAAAAGATGCTGTTGTCAGACGGCAAAGAAAAAACCCTGACTATAAAGACTCTGTGTTTGTTGAAGGCAAACGGGTAATTGAGACGGCACTTATGTCAACTGCTATACCACAGAGAGTGTTTATCACGCCAGAGTTTCTAAATAACATGGCAAATCAATCCCTCATCGAAAAAATATCGCAAAAATGCGCAGATATTTATGAGGTATCTGAGCCCGTTATGAATAAACTTTCTGATACCGAATCACCACAGGGAATTGCCGCTTTGTTTAAAATAACGGAATGCAACCTCTTAAACCTTAATCCATGTTCTGAATCTGTGTATATCATCCTTGACGGAATAAGTGAGCCCGGTAACGTGGGGACAATTGTGAGAACCGCTGAGGCGTTTGGAATAAGCGGAGCCATTATGTTGCCCGGAACGGCTGATCCTTTCAGCACCAAGGGTGTCAGGGCATCGGCAGGATGCGTATTTAATATTAGCACTACAAAGACCACTGCGGATGAATTCCTAAAATGGATTAATCACACTAAACTAACACTAATTTCCACGGTGGTTAGCGGCGGAGTTCCCCTCTATGAAACACCACTAAAACCTCCCTTTGCACTTATCTTTGGACAGGAGTCAGAGGGGATCAGCAGAGTGTTAATAAACAATTCAACTGTTAAGGTGATGATTCCAATGCATGGTAAAGCCGAAAGCATTAACGTCTCCGTATCAGCGGCCATTTGCCTTTACGAGATGCTCAGACAAAGGCAGCTTAATGCCTCGTTAGACTGTCTCAATCCTGTGCCTTTAAAAAAGTCCTGATAAAAAACATCAGAACGAGGGAATATACTAAATTAATGGCGGTAAAAGTCACAACTGAGTTCATTCGTTTGACTCTGGTCTCAAACAGATGTTGAATGGAAAAGACAACCTCGTTAGCCACATTCCAGCAGTCTTCGCTTTTTTTAACGACATCTTGCTCTGTAGCGTTTGGCATATTGTTTTTGTGGTTAACAAGCAGGGTTTTAAGCTCATCCCATGATTTACTCATTCTTGAAATACTCCTGTCGTACTCAACTTTATTTTTATCGCTTAAGTGAATGCTGTCTTTGTCTGAAAGGGCAGTAATAATCCAATCAACGTCAGTAAGATGTTTTTGATAATCTTCACTATTCATCTCAAGTTTAATTATTCGCTGGATGGTTCCTCTTGCTATACCGGCGTAATTTATAATCCTGTTTTCGTTTTCAATTTCACCTGTTTTCATATATACAAACATAACATTAGAGATCAACATAAGAAATAAGATAACAGCAAAGAGCCCTGTTCTTTTAGATGTGTTAGTCATTCAGCCTCCAATTTTGGACAGAGTTGTGAGATTAAACTTAGTGTCATGCTTTTCCGGCTTCAACTGTGCAGCGTTAAGTAAAAGCAATTTTAGAGTCTCTTTTGAGGCGCCGTTTCTGATAAGAGTTTTAAAATCCACCTCTATATTGGAAAATAGACAGGGCCGGAGTTTGCCGTCTGAGGTAAACCGAAGCCTGTTGCACTCGCTGCAGAACTGGCAGGTAACGCCGCTTATTATGCCAATTACTCCAGGGGAGTTTTCAAACGTATAGTATCTTGCCGGGCCGTGTCTTCTTAACTTCAGGGCAACAAGTGTTCCCATGGCGTTAAGACGGTTCATTATTTCCTCCATTGGTACAAGCCGTCCTTTGCCATCCCCCTCTCCGGTTATGCAAACAGGCATAAGTTCTATGAACCTGACCTGATAATCGGTTGTCATGGCAATCCGTGCAAAATCCTCGATTTCATCATCATTTATTCCCCTAAGCGGCACCATGTTGAGTTTAATTGGTAAAAGGCCGGACTCCTCAGCTTTTTTAATCCCATTGAGCACGCTATCAAGAGAACCGCCGCGGGTAATGTCTGAGTATCGTTTAGCATTTAATGTATCAAGGCTCACGTTTACACGGTTTAGACCGCTTTCAGCGAGCTTTTGTGCATATTTTCCCAGCAACTGCCCGTTTGTGGTCAGACTGATATCGTTTATCGTGCCAAGGGCTTTTATTGATTTTATAAAATCTGGCAAATCACGTCTAAGCAAAGGCTCTCCGCCGGTTATTCGTATTTTTTTTATTCCAACCTCCGAGGCAGCTTCTATGAATTTGAGGATTTCCTCAAACGAGAGAATATCTGATTTTTGCAGCAATCCGGCACCACTATCCGGCATACAGTAGATACATCTCAGATTACATCTGTCTGTTATAGATATTCTTATGTAATCTATGACCCTGCCAAAGGTATCTCTAAGGAGCATACTGTTTTCCATCATTTTCCAAAAGGACACACAGGATATGTACACTGTGGGCAGGACAGGCAAAAGCCGCCGTGAGCCATCTCGGCAAGCTTACGTCTGTCTATCAACTCTCCTGCAAGCACACGGGGCAGCAGGAGATCGAAAACCGTTATCTTATTATACATTCCGCAGCCGGGCATACACATCACAGGAATGTCTTTACCACCCAACATCCGATATTTAGCGCCGTCAATGTATGCCACTAAAAACATGGCCCCGGGCAGCACCGATGTCCCGTAGTTATAGAGATTGACTGGTAGTTTTTTAACGGCAATAGGAGTGACGTCATCGGGATCAACCGACATTCCACCTGTTGTAATCAGGAGATCCGCCCCTCTGCCAAGCAGATACATAAGCTTTTCGTAAATATAGTCAACATCGTCAGGAGCATAAAAATGCTCAAATATTTTGCCCCCGAAAGCGGCAAGTTTACGCTCTACGACAGGCAGAAAGGCGTCTTTTATGCGGCCATAAAACACCTCGTTTCCGGTTATGACAACACCGGCACGCGGCCTTCTTATTTCTTTTACCCTAAGTACAGCGCCATTTTGAGCGGTTTTGGCTTCAGCAACTGCCCTCTCAACATTGGTTCGTTTTATGACAAGCGGGATAGCCCTGACTCCGCCCAGTTTCACACCCGTTTTGACCACAGTATTTGAATGAATTGTGGCACACATCACATCTTCTGTCATATTAAACCTTGTGAGGGCATCCTTATCAATGACAAGCAGGCCGTCTCTGTCGGCTATGAAATCAATTTTGCCCTCTTTTGGTTCACCTGAGGGGATGACTCCGGTTTCCGCTGGATTTCCCATTATGGCACTTGCCAGTGCGTGTGCAGCATCATCTTCGTGGAGTTCATCGTCTGCAATTTTAAGGAGATATATATTGTCTTTGCCAAGCCTCTGCAGATGCTCTATATCGGACTTTGTGATAACATGCCCCTTTTTAAACGCCCGACCTTTAAACTCTCCGGGCCTTATTTCAGTTATATCATGGGCTAATACGCAACCCTCAGACATCTGAACTGGCAGTATTGTAAAGCCTTTTCGGGCTACCGTTATGCAATCATTATCAACGCTCATATCATTAATTATATCATTTACTTATCGTAATATATTATTAAAATACTTTTGTCACATAAACCAAACAATTTTTTAAACTATTACTCGCTATAAGACTTTGATTCTTGTCTGTCCTAATACCCAAATATCACCTTTTAATCCCTTGACAGACTTGCAGATACACTTTGCACTGCTCTGAATGACATCTATCATGACACTGACAGGCTCACTTCTATGACCAATTTCCCTTATCTTAAATTACCTATAGGGTCCCTACCTGGTATAAACCAGCTTTCTTGATAAGATTTTTGAAATCTTATAATTTATCTAACGTATTTATAGCTCTAAGAATATTCCAATGAACTTAACGTTATACGAAGAATTATATCAAAAAGCGACAATTTTTAAAACATCTATTTTATACTCATGGACAACTCTCTAGGCTGGGCATTTGAGGACAGACAAATTGCCGCATTGTTAAAAAGCTTTCTTACAGACATTTGTCATGCGTAAGCCTGTAAGAGAACTTATCTTGCATGTTGACAAAAATTTAGATTTATGTTACGTTAGGAGTGTGGATAAGTTAACAGACGAAGCAAGAGACGCAATTTTAGTCTCAATGAATGAGGGTATTAAAGCACTCAACAAGAAAGTTGACGTGATTGAGACAAGACTTGACAAACTTGAAACAAGCTTTGACGGGCTTGAGACACGCTTTGACGGGCTGGAGACACGCTTTGACGGGCTTGACGTAGAAGTCAAAAGCATTAAAAAAGAACTTGCCAAAAAACCGGACGAGGATAAGGTTCGCCAGATAGTCAGGGAGGAGTTAGGTAACGCCTCTTTTTCAGTAGAACAGCCGATTAAGCTAAAAAGAATCTCTTAATCACCTCTGTTATAAGTTTGTTAAAAATGAGTAAAAACAAATCAGATTATTTCTATACCGTTATTTTGGGTTTCATTCTTTTTTAGTGTTATATGGTAAAGGCTGGTATCAGTTTTTTTAGGAAAATCCGATCTGAAATGTGCTCCGATACTGTTTTTTCTGCAAAGTGCTGCTGTCACTATCAGAAACGATGTCTGAAACATGTTCTTTATTTCGTTTTCATATCTTGTCATATAATTTGAATTTAAAATATGTCCCCATTTTTCTAAAACACCAAAAGCCTCAGTCAACGATATGTTACAGCGGATAATACCGGCCTTTTCCCACATTAGTTTCCTTAAAAGGCTTCTCAGCTCATCTGGTTCCTCGATAGTGTCGATTTTAGAGGATAACACAATATCTGAAGGCTTAAACAAGGAGTAGTCAACGTTTTCATTAAGGGCGCTCATCCCAGCCCTTTGGCCAAACACAAGCCCTTCAAGCAGACTGTTGCTGGCAAGCCTGTTAGCGCCATGAACTCCGGTATCGGCCACTTCTCCGGCAGCAAAAAGCCCCTTTATGTTTGTCCTGCCGTAATTGTCCGTTTTTACTCCCCCCATCATGTAGTGTGCGGCAGGGGAAATAGGTACAAGCTCCGATGTTATATCTATGTCGTATTTCAGGCAGGTTGTATATATCATGGGAAAACGCCTCTTTACGTAGTCCTTATCAAGATGTGTGGCGTCAAGGTATACAAATTGGCTGTTTGTTCGCACCAACTCAGACACTATAGCCCTGGAAACAACATCTCGTGGAGCGAGCTCAGCTGAGGGATGATAAAGCCTCAGAAATCGCTCTTTGTGTATGTTTTTTATGAATGCTCCTTCACCGCGCAAAGCCTCAGTTAACAGAAACTGAGGCGCTGAGGGCGCATACAGTGTCGTTGGATGAAATTGAACAAACTCTATATCCTCTATTGCTGCCCCTGCTCTGAAAGCAACGGCTACACCATCCCCTGTAGCTACAGCCGGGTTTGTTGTACGTGAAAATACCTGACCGGTTCCACCAGTTGATAAAATTGTGGCTTTCGCAAGGAGTGCTACCACATTGTTGTCTCTTATCACATAAGCGCCGTAACAGACCCCGTCTTTTACAATTAAATCAAGAACATATGAAAACGAATATTTCTTAACAGTGTCAAAACTACGCGCCTTACTTATTAAAACCCGCTCTATCTCCCTGCCGGTTGAATCCCCGTGAGCGTGCAAAACCCGGCGTCTTGAATGTGCTGCCTCAAGTGTAAATTCAAGCTTTGTGCCGCTTTTGTCAAACTCCATCCCCCACGACATAAGCTCTACAATTCTCTCCGGCCCCTCCTCTACTAATACCTTTACCGACTCCTCTCTGCAAAGCCCATCCCCAGCCTTTATCGTATCTTCAAAGTGAATCCCTATTGTGTCCTCATCACTTAAAGCCACTGCCACACCACCCTGAGCATACTCCGTGCACGATTCACTAACAACGTCCTTTGTTATAACGCAAACGCTGCCGTGAGGTGCTAACTCTATGGCAGCCCGCAGCCCTGCCACACCGCTGCCAATTATAAGGTAATCCACCCGCTCTTGTGCTATCATTTTGTGTTACCCCGGCAACAGTTCGTCAAAACTGTCAATGGAGCGTAGTTCGCTGTTGTTTGACGTTATCTCCCGTGAGCTTGCCATGTTTTTTATCAGCACATATTCAATGCCGTAGTGTGCCGCACTACGTGCTACCTCAAGTGTATCGTCAATAAAGAGGACGTCTTTTTTATTAAATCCAAGCGTTTGTTGAGCACTTATCCAAAATCCCTCATACTCCTTCGGCACACCCATATCTAGTGAGGTGATAACTTTATCAAAATACTTGCCCAAAGCAGTTTTTTTCATTTTAAACGCTATTGTCTTATAGTGCGCATTTGTTGTCAGCACCACATGTTTCTTATGTTTTCTGAGTTCTTTGAGGAAATCCTCAACGTGCGGGTGCACGTCAACAAGGTGATGAATCTGCTCCTTAAGCGCAGGAATGTCAATCCCCAACTGCTCAGTCCAGAAATCAATATCAGTCCAGTTGAGGGTTCCCTCGTGGTGTTTGTAAAGAGCTAAGATTTGCCCTGTGGCGCTGCCAAAACTAATATTATGCCTTTCGGCATATGTCTGAGGTACTAAATGTTTCCAAAAATAATCGTCAAAGTACTTATCTATAAGAGTGCCGTCCATATCAAGAAGCACATGAGTTATGTGCCCATGTGTGTGTTTATTGTCTCCCCACAGTGCTGCCCTTACATCTGAGATACTCATAAACTATTTTCTCCCTGTGCAGTCATAGTAGTTTTGGAACAGCCATAAGTGGAGATATCAACCATTTCCTCATTAAAGTAGTCAAGCACCATTTCGGCTACAGTTTTCTTTATCTTCTGAAAAAACGTAAACTCAATCCTGAGTTGTTTCTCAAGAGCGGCAAGCATCGAGTAGTGTGAGGTTCTGTCAAAGTAGAAGTCGGGCTCAAAATTGCCGTCTTTATTTTTGGCATAATTTTCCTTAAATCTGTTACAGCCAGGCCATTGTTGTTTTGGAGCTGTGTTTACTTTTAACACAGAGGGGACGCCGTGTGAGCGGCAGATAAGCGGCCTGTTTTCATACACAATGCACTTGTCGTTAAAGTTAAGAGGACACATTATTCTTAACGACTCCATGTTAAATGGGTTCTTTGCCACCTCTTTAAAGTACATCTCGGCTCGCATAAATATCACTTTTAAAAGCGTTTGATCGGTTATTTTTGATAGTCCCTCGCTGAGATAGAAATATTCAAGCAATGTGTAGTGGTTAAACACGGTGGTGCAGCAGTTATCGGTGCAGCCGCTACAGGTAAAGCCGCCGTAGTGCTCCTGCGCCGCTTTATAGTCGGCATCTATCGCTGAAAAAATTTCTGATAAACGTTGCATGTAGATTGAAATATCTGATTCCATAGTTTTAAGACCTCCGGATTTTTAAGGGGCCGACTCCAAAAACAATTCGATGGCTTCTTTAATATTTGTCAGAGCCTCCTCCTGCGTCTTGCCTTGTGACCAGCAACTTTTCAATGACGGGCAATGGGTTACAAAATATCCATCCTCACCCTTTTCTAATATTACTTTTACATTCACCTTTATGGCTCCCTGTGATTCAAAATTACTCTTTAAAAGATATTTTTACCATAAACTGTTCCCACAATCAATTCTATAACAATACAACACATTTGTAAAGGGTATAATGACCGGCAGAGCGGGGCAGTGTTAAAGCCTGCAATTTATTCTTTCATGGAAGTGTTAGCAGTTTGCGTCAACTTTCGCTTTGATATAGTTTATGAATGCTGAACAGACAACTAAAAAGAACTTGGCATCTTCAAAGCGTACGTTTGGTAATTCCATAAGGGCGTGTCTGATACCGCCTTCATCAGACGTATATCCATAAAGACTGCTAAATGCTGACTTGAGTGCTGGGTGCAACTCTATTTTGTCTTCAAGTTTTTTGATCAACTGACCAAGTGTTCCTTTCTCAACGCCAACGGTAATGGCGGCCAAACTCTCAACTGCAGATATCGCTTCCTTTATCGAATTGCGGTAGTCGGGATTTTCACGGTTAGATAACAATTCTAGTGATCTATGGAGATGTGTTTTAACTGAATCCTGAGTATTATTTAGTGCAAGTTCAATCGCCTCAATTTCTTGCGGTTCAGTGATCCGAGATATTATACCATCAATAAATCTATAGGCTGATACCTCCTCCTCTAATAGATGGTTGCAGAGTGCAATAAACGACTCTTTATTACCTTTATAGTTGCTTGCTACAAATTCAATAAAGTCATAAACCTCGAACCATTTACACTCAAAGAAATATTCCTTGATATAATTGCGAACTTTTTCCCAGTCGTCATCTAATTTATCAATGTCTTTCTTGAAGTAGTTAGACCATAGGGAAAAACACAAGTGATAGATTTTTTCATTCGAGGGATTTGAAAGGCTGTATTGATCACCGAAATAGGTGATGTATTGTCCTTTTACCTTACTCCAAAAACAGACATGCAACAAGTACCACAGCCCATTTCTTAATGGCTCATCCATCGACTCTATTTGAACTATGTCGCGAACTTTAGTATAATTATATCGTTCAGAAAATTTCATCTATTGCAAAATACGACGATTTGCCAACGCTCCTCGCACATTAATCGTTGTCTAATATCAATGTCATTTTTATCCATTTACAATTATACAATTTATCCTCCTTTTTGTTAAAGCAGGTTTCAGTTACGCATGTCAAACTATTCATGTGTAAAATAATTCTGAATGACTGTCATAGGAAGGAATAGGCGGTGGGAGTAATTAATTAATGGGATAAACTGGAAATGCTCATAAAACGATTTGGCCTTATCGTCTTTGGCATCAACAATAACTGCCACTGAGCCTATCTGCTCCGTCAATTTAAGAGAACGCCGGAGAGCATCCACAAGTAAGAGTTCGCCATAGCCTCTGCCCTGATAATGGTGGTCAACCGCAAGTCTGCCAATCAGTGTTGCTGGCATTATGGGATAGTGTGGCAGCTTTCTAACAACTGGTTCCGGCAACTCCACCACATCAACGTTGGTAGAGGAAAGCGTGTAGTATCCGGCAATTGTTGATGGCGTATCACCCAAAAGGACAAACGAGGCGGCAATCTTTTTTTTGACATCTTGTCCAGCCAGTTGACGGATATAGAGCGTAAGACCATCTACGCCGCAATCAAAAGCCGCACGGTTGTGATGTTTGCTTAGCAGCTCTATGACCGGATTAGAATTGGATGACACCGGCATGGTCAGTCCATAGTTTTTTTATAGCGTGTTACGGCTTTTTTTAACCGTCCTGTTGGAATTGAAGGGTTTAAGAGCGCGGAAACGAAGATTTCCCGGTCCTCTTTAGTAAGCTCCATTACCTCATGATTATGAATGACTTTTGTTGCCTCAGTTTGAAGCGTGGATACTACAAAATCGGTAAGTGTGATACCTTGTAGTTGTGCTGCCCGTTTGAACAAGCGTTTTTGCTCGCTGCTAATTCTGGCCTCTAAACGTCCGCCTTTTAAGCCGGTTTTGCACATTTCTTCTGTTGACGGCATAGTATCGACCTCCTACCGTTTATTGTACGACAAAGAGCCGTACAAGTCAAGCATAAGAATTACCTCATTTAAACCTTACAAACTCCCCTTAGTTGAAGGAACCCCTTTAACGCGTGGGTCTGTGCTTACGGCCTCACTGAGAGCCCTGCCAAAGGCTTTAAATATCGCTTCAATCATGTGGTGCGTATCCCTGCCGTAGTGAAGCCGCACATGGAGATTAAATAATCCATTATTACTTACTCCTCTGAAAAAGTCTTCAAATAGCGATACCTGTAAATCCCTGAGTGTGTAGTCCCCTCCGGGCACATTATAAACCATATACGGTCTGCCGCTTAAGTCAATAATAACCTCTGAGAGGCTTTCATCCATAGGGACTAAGGCACTGCCAAATCTGGTTATGCCCTCTTTGGTTCCCAGAGCCTTTGCGATGGCAGCTCCCAGAGTGAGCCCCACATCCTCCATCAGGTGGTGGTAGTCAACTTCAATATCACCGGTTGCCTCCACGGTTAAATCAAACAGCCCGTGCTTACCCATAAGGTCAAGCATGTGGTTTAAAAACGGTATCTGTGTGTTTATCTTCGTTACGCCGCTGCCGTTAAGGACGATTTCCACTGTTACGTCGGTCTCTTTTGTCTTTCTCGTTACTTTTCCTTTTCTCATGTTGTCCTTTCAGTGTTTAAAATATTTTCTATACAATTTAAAAAGAAGGTGTTTTCCTCCTGTGTTCCAACTGTCACCCTGAGGCAGTCATTAAGGGTTTGTACTACTGCTCCAAAACTCTTAACGGCAACACCCATTTCTAACAGTTTGCCATATAGATCAACACCCTTCATATGCAGAGGTTTTATTAAAAAGAAATTAGAGTCTGAGGGATAAACCCTGAATGCGTTAAATTCGTTAAGTCTTTCCATTAAGCGAATTCTTTCAGAAATGATTGTCTGTATGTTTTTAGATAGCTCGTTCTGTTTCTTAGTCAGCAGGTCAATTGCAATTGTCTGAGAAAGAGAGTTTACGTTGTAAGGTAGCCTGAGCTTATTGATTTCACTTATGATGTCCTCTCTGCCAATTACAAAGCCAAGCCTCAGAGCGGCAAATCCGATTTTACTCAGTGTCTTCATAACAACAAGATTGTCGTAATCACCGATAAATGGCACAAAAGACGGTTTTTCAGAAAACGGCTGATACGCCTCATCAACCACTACGAGCCCTTTGGACTCCTTTATAATCCGATGGATGTTTTCAACTGCAAACGCATTACCTGTCGGATTATTTGGAGAACTTATGAAAAGAATTCGAGGGTTTTTCTCATGTATAGCTCTAATAATTGCGTCTGTATCCAGCTCAAAATCCTCGTTAAGTGCAATGGGAAGTGTAGCTTCAGAGAGAGACTCTGCGATTATTCCATACATCACAAATGTTGGCGTTGGATAAAGTACCGGGCCACCCGTAGCCATGATACAATAGTATATGAGTTCATCGGAGCCATTACCGTGCAAAATATTTTCAGGCGAAACACACCACATTTTTGAAAGAATTGCTCTCAGCTCCCTTGCCTCAGGGTCTGGGTATTTATTGGTTTTAACTAAGTTAAGCGCTTCTGGGCTTATATCAAAGCCAAACGGGCTTTCATTGGCATCAAGTTTAGCTTTGCACTGAAAATCATTAACCTTGTATGCACTAAGGTTAAGAACGTTTTGTTTTATCAGGCTCTCCGGCATAACAGGTTTTAAAACTCCACACCCAGTTTAAGGAATCACCTTATTAAGCGGATATTCCACAATACCTGTGGCTCCGCAGTTTTTAAGCTTAGGGATTAACTCCCTGACTATGCTTTCCTCTACAATAACCTCAAGGGCAAGCCATCCAGGGTCGGTAAGCTGTGAAACCGTAGGAGAGTGCATTGCCAAAAGCAAACCCGTGATTTCCTTGAGACTTTGCTCCTGGATATTCATCTTAAGTCCAACCTTTTCTTCAGCGGCAAGAGCGCCCGTAAGGAGCAACACCATGTTTTCAATTTTTTGGCGTTTCCATGGATCTTGCCAGGCTTTTTTGTTAGCAATAAAGCGGGTGGTAGAGGTGAGCACTGTTTCAACGATTCTCAGATTATTTGCTCTTAAAGAGGAACCGGTCTCAGTCAGTTCCACAATGGCATCGGCCAGCTGTGGGGGTTTAACCTCTGTTGCTCCCCATGAAAAATCAACCTCAGCCTCAATTCCGTGTTCTTTAAGGTATCTTTTAGTAAATCCAACAAGCTCTGTAGCTATGCGTTTTCCGTTTAAATCTGATATTGAATGAATTGTTGAGTCATTAGGCACGGCAACAACCCAGCGAACCGGCCTTAAGCCCTCTTTGGCATAGTTTAATTCGGCTACTTCATAAATATCCGCCCCCTGCTCAAGTATCCAGTCATACCCAGTCAGTCCGCAATCCAGAATTCCCTTTTCCACATAACGTGCCATCTCCTGTGCTCTTATCAACATGGCCTCTATCCCTGGGTCGTTTATGGATGGATAGTATGACCGTGAAGAGACGTTAACATGATACCCTGCTTTTCTGAATAATTTAAAAGTTGACTCCTGCAGGCTGCCCTTAGGCATTCCCAGTTTTAACACACTTTTTTCTAATTCTGTCATAAATGATTTTCCCTTCTTAAAGATTAATTTGTGCTATTCAATTATACACCTGTGTGATAGGTTTTGTTAAATTCTTTTTTGTTGGAAAATGAATTTTATTAAACTTCACACCCTGCACAATTCTACTGAGGAGTCATTTTTTGTGCGTTGAAATAACACATGTCGCCATTGCGGCGATACCCTCACCTCTTCCGATAAAACCCATTTTCTCGTTGGTTTTTGCTTTTATATTAATACTCCTAGCAGGTATTCCGGATTTTGATATAGCAGCTTTCATGTTCTCTACATGAGGCGATATTTTGGGTATTTCAGTTATCACAACACTGTCTATCCACTCAACCACAAATCCAATGGTTGTAACCATATTTATGACTGTCTTTAGCATGGCAACACTGTCGGCATCTTTCCACTTTGGGTCAGTGTCGGGAAACAGCTTACCTATATCGCCAAGCCCTGCTGCACCAATTATGGCATCAGTTATGCTGTGGGTTAAGACATCTGCATCAGAGTGCCCCATTAGCCCGTATTCAAATGGGATTTCCACGCCACCTATTATTAGTTTCCTGCCCCTTTCAAATCTGTGGCTGTCATAACCAATGCCTACCCGAATCACCGTGTAAAACCACCCCTTGACACTACAAACTCCGCGTAGTCCATATCCTCCTTTGTGGTAATCTTTATGTTTCCATAGAAGGATGGCACAATTTTTATTTTGCCTCCGTAGTGTTCCACCGCCGATGTGTCATCGGTAAACTCAATGTTATCAGCAAGAGCCCTCTCATAGGCATTGTAGATTGTCTCATAACGAAATACCTGCGGCGTCTGAACTGCCATAAGCTCCTGACGTTTTAATGTTTTCTCTACAAATAGATTGTCTTTAACTTTCTTTACAGTATCTTTAATATTTACGGCTGCCACCGTTCCATCACACTCACTAAGGGAATCAATACATTCTAACACAAGCTTTGGGGTTATAAACGGTCTTGCCCCATCATGGATGGCTACAATTGCACTTTTGTCATCAATTAACTTAATCGCATTAAGCACCGACTGCTGGCGAATTTGCCCGCCCGGAGCTATCCTCTTAACTTTGTTTATACCATACGTCTTAATTATCAACTCCCCGTCTTTTAGATCACAGTCTCTAAGCACCGGAATGATTTCATCAATAACGTCAAGGTTTTGAAACACCTCAAACACATAGGCAACCACTGGCTTTCCACAAATAGTATGGAATATTTTGTTTTTTTCGGAGTTAAATCTGCTCCCCTGACCTGCTCCTGGAATCACTGCAACTGTTGACATAAAACCTGGGGTCAAGGGGACAAGTCCCCTTGCAGGAAAGGGTTTAAGGGGAAGGACAGCGTCCTTCCCCTTAAAATCACTTTAATATTCATTAGCCGGTTTAGAAAAGATCATCCTGCCTGCCGTTGTCTGAAGAACACTGGTTACGGCTACTTCTATGTTTTTACCTATCATCTTTCTTGCATTTTCAACCACAACCATTGTACCATCTTCTGTGTAAGCCACACCCTGGTTAGATTCCTTACCCTCTTTGATGATAAACACTTTCATCGTCTCACCGGGTAGCACAACAGGTTTAAGGGCATTTGCCAGCTCGTTGATGTTTAAAACCGCAACATCGTGTAACTGAGCTACCTTGTTTAAATTAAAATCTGTGGTAATAATCTTAGCATTCATCATCTTTGCCAGCGCAACAAGTTTAGAATCAACCTCTTTGATTTTAGGGAAATCCTCCTCGATGAGCCGCACGGTTATTGTAGAGAGTTTCTGTATCCTGTGAAGGACGTCAAGACCACGTCTACCGCGGCTTCTTTTCATTGAGTCTGAGGAATCTGCAATGTGCTGCAGCTCCTGAAGGATGAACTGGGGGACAATGAAAATCCCATCAAGAAACCCTGTGTCACAAACATCGGCAATACGTCCGTCAATAATCGAGCTGGTATCGAGAATTTTAAGATTTTCGTCCAACCCCTGCCCCCTGAAAAGTCTCATAATACTGGCCGCTGAAAGATTCTCACCACGCATAAGTCCGATTAACAGACCAGTATAACCCGTAAATGCTTCTATCATGTACGAGATTATAGGATAGACACCTACGAGATTTCTGATAGGAAAAATAATAAGTCTGCCAAGCGTTATTCCAAGAACAAGACCTGTTATCCCGCCTATAATTTTTCCAACCTTGAGCTTCTTCAGAAAATACTCGCTCCCCAGTACCATAATACCCAGTATCAGGCCAACAAACACACCCTCATAGGTAAACCCGTAGGGTTTCATAAGGTTGTAACCGCCAACTACAAAAATTACGAAAATAAAAAGCCTGAAAAAAACTGCCACTTCTTTATACCCCCTTAATTTAATTCCTCATTACACTTAGTGTAATAAGATAATAAGTATTTTTGTGAAAACCTATTTTTTTTTCACGCTTTTTATTATAATAGTCAGGTTGCCTTGTTGTAAATACGTATTGAAAATAAAATTTACACAATCAGGTTGTTTTTCCCTGATGAGCTGATACGTGGGATAATTTTTGAGTGTTTAAAAGTGAAAATAGAAAAATGTTTAGGAGGATAATTAAATGTTAAAAAGGTACTTGTTAGCACCTGGGCCCACACCTGTACCGCCGGAGGCGCTTCTTGCTATGGCTATGCCCATGATTCATCACAGAGCGCCAGATTTCATCCCCATCCTTGACTCAGCGCGCAAGGGTTTAAAGTGGCTATATCAGACTAACAATGATGTTTTAATCCTAAGCTGCAGCGGAACCGGAGGAATGGTTGCCTCAGTCACTAATTTCTTCAACAAAGATGACAAAGTGCTGGTAATAAACGGCGGAAAATTTGGTGAGAGATGGTTGAAAATCGCAAAGGCTTATGGACTTAACCCTGTAGAATTAAAAGTTAACTGGGGATACTCCGTTAAACCTGATGAAGTGGCTGAGATACTCAAAAAGGATGGCAGCATAAAGGGCGTTTTTGTGCAGGCAACCGAGACCTCAACCGCCGTTAACCACGATATTGAGGCAATTGGCAAAATAGTAAAAAACCATGACGCCATATTTATCGTTGATGCAATAAGTTCGCTGGTGGCACATGATTTAAAAACTGATGACTGGTCGGTAGATATAATGGTTGGAGGCTCTCAAAAGGGGCTTATGCTGCCCCCCGGGCTTGCCTTTGTAAGCGTGTCGGATAAGGCGTGGGCAATGGCTGAAACATCAAAGCTCCCCCACTACTACTTCAACCTGAAGGTGGAAAGACAAAAACAAAGCGAAAACCAGACCAATTTTACATCCCCGGTGACCCTGATCATTGGGCTAAACGAGTGTGTTAAAATTCTTGAAAAAGAGGGTCTTCAAAATGTCTTTGATCGCCACACCCGGCTTGCTAACGCAACACGAGCCGCAGCGCGCGCCTTAGGGCTAGGGCTCTATGCCAAAGAAAACCCCAGTAACTCGGTGACTGCCATAGAAGCTCCCGATGGAGTTGACGGGCAGAAAATATATAAGGTTCTCAGAGAAACCTACGGAGTTACTTGTGCCGGAGGACAGGATGCCGCTAAGGGGAAAATCTTCAGAATAGCCCACCTTGGGTATGCCGACAGGTTTGATATTATTACGGCTGTCTCTGCTATAGAGATGACTCTGAGGAAACTTGGCGCCCCAGTTGAACTTGGCAAAGGTGTGGCAGCTTGTGAGGAGCTTCTCTTTTAATTTTTTTTTTAATATTTAGTGAAATAGCGACAGGAGGATTTAACGGATGAGGGTTTTGGTAAGTGACAACATATCGGAAAGAGGCTTAGAGATACTAAAGAGCGCTGGACTTGATGTAGATGTAAAGCCCGGGATGAGCGCTGATGAACTAAAGGGCTGTATAGCCGATTACGACGGAATCGTGATAAGGAGTGCTACCAAACTGACTGCTGACGTTATAGGATTAGCAGAAAAACTCAAAGTAATCGGGCGTGCCGGCTCAGGGCTTGACAATGTGGATAAAGCCGCTGCCACTAAAAAGGGCATCGTTGTAATGAACACACCTGGAGGCAACACGATAACAACGGCTGAACACACTATAGCGCTGCTTTTTTCTATTGCCAGAAAAATCCCCCATGCCACAAAATCAATGAAAGACGGTAAGTGGGAAAAGAAAAAGTTCATGGGAGTTGAGCTCTTTAATAAAACCCTTGGGATACTTGGTATCGGCAACATTGGTGCTCAGGTAGCAAAAAGAGCGATTGGCCTTGAGATGAACGTGGTGGGCTATGATCCGTTCCTTAGTGAAGAGACGGCCATGAAGCTGGGCATTAAAAAGGTGTCTCTTGATGAGCTTTTTAAGGAATCCGATTTTATAACAGTGCACACCCCTATGACGCCGGAAACCAAGTACGTTATAAATGCGCAGAGTATAGCAAAGATGAAGACTGGAGTAAGGCTGATAAACTGTGCCCGAGGCGGCATAGTAGATGAAAAAGCCCTCTATGACGCCATAAAGAACGGCAAGGTGGCTGCCGCTGCTCTTGATGTGTTTGAAAAAGAACCGCCCACTGATCTTTCCCTTATAGCGCTTGATGAGGTAGTGTGCACGCCGCACCTTGGTGCATCCACTATGGAGGCTCAGGAAAACGTTGCTTTAGCTGTAGCGGAACAGGTGGCTGATTATCTTGTAAATGGCACAATTAGAAATGCCGTGAATTTTCCGTCAATTCCTCAGGACAAGGTGGGCATTCTAACACCATACATAGACCTTGCCGGCAGGATGGGTGCTTTTGCCTCTCAGTTTATAGAGCATGATGTGAAAGAGATAAACATCGAGTTTGCCGGCGAGGCATCTGAGATACCGGAGGCTCCGGTTGTAATATCAGCACTTAAGGGTTATCTTAGCCCTATACTTGAGGAAACGGTAAACTTTGTAAATGCTCCGCTGATAGCCAAGGAGCGCGGAATAGAAGTAAAGGTGACAAAGAGCGCCGATGCAGGAGCCTATAACACCATGCTGACATTGAAAATAAAATGTGACGTTACAGACCATGTGTTTTCTGGAACTTTGTTCAGCAAGATGGATCCCCGGATAATAAGAATCAACAAATACTCTCTTGAGTTAATCCCCGAAGGGTATATGTTGTTTATAAATAACGTGGATAAACCCGGTGTGATAGGTAGCATTGGGACGCTGCTTGGCGAAAGCGGGATAAACATAGCCCGCATGTCCTTTGGCAGAGAGTCAAAAGGCGGTAAGGCAGTGTCTGTGGTAAGTGTGGACGAGGACATAAGCAGCACAATTATGGGCAAGATACGAAATCTTGTCAACATACTAAGTGTTAAAAAAATAACTATAGATATGTAACTTATAGCATGATGGAGGCACAATGGCAAATATAATAGTGGTGGGGGCACAGTGGGGCGACGAGGGTAAGGGTAAGGTGGTTGACTGCCTTACGGAAAAAGCCAATGTAGTTGCCCGTTATCAGGGGGGACACAATGCAGGGCATACTGTTGTAATTGGCAATGAGCAGTTTATACTTCACCTAATACCCTCAGGAATTCTTCACAAGGAAAAGCTCTGCATTATGGGAAACGGACTTGTCATCTTTCCTGAAGCGTTAATTGAGGAGATAGAGGAGCTCAAAAAGCGAAAGGTACTGGTGGGTGACAATCTGAAAGTAAGCAAAAGCGCACACATGATAATGCCCTACCACGCCATAATGGATGGGATAAAGGAGTCCAAAAAGGGCGACAAAAAAATAGGCACTACAGGGCGCGGCATAGGGCCTGCCTATGCTGATAAGATTGCCCGCTCCGGCATCCGGATTTCAGACATGTACTGGCCGGAGCTGTTTAAGGAGAAAATTACTAACAATCTTGTTGAAATAAATTTTTTATTGAAAAACCTCTATAATGAAGAGCCTTTGGATGCCGTGGCAATTTACGATAAGTACATGAACTACGCTCAGGCGCTTGCTCCACACGTGGATGATACCGACATAATAATTGAAAACGCTATTAAAGCAGGCAAACAAATACTGTTTGAAGGCGCTCAGGGCACTATGCTTGACATTGATCACGGAACCTACCCTTTTGTAACATCATCCAGCGCCTGTGCCGGAGGGGCAATGACAGGAATTGGGGTTGGGCCAAAGAGCATTGATGAGGTGCTTGGCGTTGTTAAAGCTTATACTACCCGTGTAGGAGGCGGCCCGTTTCCAACCGAATTGGAAAATAACGTGGGAGAGCTGTTAAGGGAAAAAGGCTGCGAATACGGAGCAACAACCGGGCGGCCACGCCGTTGCGGCTGGCTTGATTTGGTTGTTCTCAGACACGCTGTAAGGGTAAATGGCCTGAGCGGTCTTATCATCACAAAACTTGACATCCTGGACGGTTTTGACAAGATAGAAGTCTGTGACAGCTACAAATATAACGGAAAGGTATTACACGATTTTCCTAAAGAGCTGCCGGTACTGGAGGCATGTGAGCCTGTGTATGAGCAGTTTGACGGTTGGACAGAAAGTTCAAGCGGGGTAAGGTCTTTCGATAAGCTTCCGAAAAACGCAAGAGCCTATCTAAAAATGATCGAGGAAAGACTTGGTGTACCTATAGTTATCGTCTCAACAGGAAAAACGAGAGACAATATTATTTATCTGAAGGAATTTTAGACTACAAGATAGTCTCATGGGGCTGGGTTTAAAAATAGCTAATGCTGCAGCGAGGCTTTTTTATCCCAGTCGGTGTCCTGTATGTTCTGAAACGGGTAAGGACGACATATCCGTTACTCCTATT
The DNA here is from genome assembly GCA_015233895.1 of Nitrospirota bacterium. Lineage (NCBI taxonomy): Bacteria > Pseudomonadati > Nitrospirota > Nitrospirota bacterium. The sequence goes on from JADFXG010000004.1 coordinate 93,357, forward strand.
TGCAGAGATTGCTGGAGCGCAATAGAGAGGCTTAAAGGGGGCGTATGCCGGGTCTGTTCAAAGCCGGGTCTTCACCCGGACGTTACAATATGTGGCGATTGTTACGCTGACAGACCGCGAGTATCGTCTCTTTTGGCATACAGTGTTTATGACGGGGCACTGAAAGAGGCAATACATCTTTTTAAGTTTTCTAAAATTTTCAGGTTCTCCACACCTCTTGGCAAACTGCTATGTGAGTTGCCAATTCCAGAGGCCGATGTCATAGTGCCTGTTCCTTTAACAAGAAAGAGACTTAATCACAGGGGATTTAATCAAAGTCTCCTGCTTGCCGATAAAATCTCTAAACACAGCGGAATTAAACTATCAATTGACTTATTGCTAAAAAATAGAGAGACAGAAAGCCAAACGCTCCTTAACAGAGACAATCGTAAAAAGGCCTTAAGAGGCGTATTCCATATAAACGGAAACGTAAAAAACAAACGCATTATCCTTGTTGACGATGTCGTAACCACAGGCACAACCATCAACGAATGCGCAAAAACTCTGCTTAAAGCCGGAGCCTCCGATGTCAATGCAGTGGTGCTGGCAAGAACTGTTGACAAGTCATACAATTCCAATTCGCATTCAATCGTGTAACATTGAAGGATTATTTCTTATTTCGTAAAGATGTGACCCTCTCAAGAATTTTAGAGGCAATTCTATCCGGATCAAACTTTCCAAGAAAATCATTAGCTCCGGCCTGCATGGCTTTTGATATGTTTGACTCTCCTGTCATTGAGCTATGCAAAAACACAAACAGGTCGGATAGTTTTGGATTTGCCCGTATCTTCCTGACAAATGTAAAACCATCCATGCCAGGCATTTCAATGTCGGATATTACCAGATTGAATCTGTCGGTTATAGGAGTCTTTTCTTTAGAAAAGTCCTCCAACATCTGATAAGCTGTCACTGCGTTATCTAAAAGAGTATAGGTCAGGCCAAACTGCTCTAACACAGACTGAATCTGAACCCTTGCTGATTTTGAGTCGTCAACAACAAGCACATGGTAATCCTTAAATTCTATCTTGCCCTCTTTGAGTTCCGTTTGAAGGTTAGTTGAAATAATATCATCAATTCCTATTATCTCTGATAGGATTTTCTCGATGTCAAGAATCTGAACCGCCTTTTCATCCTCTAAATAAGTAAGTGCTGTCAGGTATGCTGACTTGCTTACAACCGAGGATGGACTCTTAATATCTGTCCAACTTTTATTAATAAGGGCGTTAGGCTCTTTAATCAAAAAACCGTGTATGCTTTGATTGTACTCACATATAATTATGTAACTTATAGTGTTTTTATAGTCCACGGCATCTAACCCAAGAACGTCCGAGAGTTCTATAATAGTTATAGCTTTCCCCCTGAAATTAATTGTTCCACACACAGAGGGGTGAGAATTAGGCATCTTTATGATTTTTGCCGGGCACTCAATCACTTCTATTATTTTAAATACATTTATTCCGTAGAGCTGGTTATCAGTTAAAAAAAACGTGAGCATCTCCATTTGGTTTGAAGAAGCAAGGTTTGCTCGTTGATATACCTCTTCCATTAACTCAGCCATGCTAAATCTCCTTTTTTGTTTTTAACAGCCTCAAACGCATTTTTATATACTTTTTCCCAAAAAATCCTTCAATTCATCCACTGAACCGGCTTTTTTAATAATATTTTTAAACTCCTCAAGTTTCTCTATAGTATTCAAAACTCTAACAATATTCATCAGCTCAAGTCCTGTTAAACCAAAGTTAAGTTCAAGTCCTAACTCTATGCCCTCAAGCAAGCCCTTTCTCTCACCCTCAAGCAAACCCTTTCTCTCACCCTCCTCCACTCCTTCCAAATAAAGTTCATCTTTAGTGATATCAATTGTTACTGGCATTTTCTTTACCTCTCTTTTTACGGATGTTGTCTGACGCCTAAGTCTTGACAATGTTAGCAGTTTTAAAATATAGCTCTCTCTGCTGTCGGTTGGTAATTCGTATAATTTTTCAAATATTCTCTTTATTGTTCTATCGGCGTCTTCTGTTTTGCATAGTATTGATAAAATATTATCGGCAGGGTCGTCACTTTCAAGTAATTCTTTGCAGTCAATATCTCTGATGTCTATGATATGATACTTGAAATGCAAACCCTCCATTTTAATTTCGCTTTTCATGTTTAGTTTTCCATCACCTACGTATAAAACCACTTGATGAACAGGTTTTCTAAGTTTACAGTATATCACACATAAATAATCCAGCTCCCTGCAATCCATATCACTATCATTTTGGGCTTGCATTTCCATATGAAACAGTGATTCGTTGGGAAGTTCCACAAGCAAATCGGGCTGTCTGTATTTAATTTCCGGAAATTGAACGTCCAGAAACTTTGCCGTCTCATATCCAGTCAACATCTTCATAAACCTTCGAGGCCCTTCTTCCATAATACTCTTTAGAGTAATGTCATAATACTGCGGCATCTACAATCCATCTCCTTAGCTTCCTTATAATAACATAACGTGAATGTTTTATCTGTCAGCGTCCTATTTGTCTTTGGTTGTCCTCCGAAAAACCGATACCTGCAGTTTTAGTTTTAAATCCGGCTGTTGAGGTTTTTAGCTCAGTGGCTATATTTGAAAGGTTGTTTACTTCTTTTTTAACCTCATCCGACATATGCTCTATATCCCTTGCAATTGTCAAAGTCTTTTCGATATTTCCCGTTACCTCTTCAGACACTGCCGATTGTTCATCAACTGCCGTGGCTATCTGTGTTATCTGATCTCTGACAAGCACAACTGAATCTACAATGGACGTTAAGGATTCACCTACATTTTTTATAAACTCTGTGGCTTTAGATACCTCTGTGCTGGCCTCCTCCATTGATCTGGCCGTGTGACCTGACTCAGTCTGAACGGCATTTATTTTACTTGAAATCTCTGTGGTCGCTTTTATTGTTCTTTCGGCAAGCTTTCTGACCTCATCGGCAACAACAGCAAATCCCCTCCCATGCTCCCCGGCACGTGCGGCCTCAATTGCTGCATTAAGCGCCAGAAGATTCGTTTGATCAGCTATCTCATAAATCACAGTAACTATCTCGCCTATTTCCGATACTCTGTTATTAAGGCGTTCTACCATAGTTGCCAATTCTGTTGTAGATAAATAAACCTGATTAACTGTTTCTACGGCGCCATCAGCCACCTGCTTTCCTGTGTGTGCCGTCTGCATTGCCTGAGCAGAGGTCTCTGAGGCAACCGCAGCATTTCTGGCAATATCGGTAATAGTTTGGCTCATCTCCTCGGCCGCTGTGGCTATTTGTGCTGCCTGATCGGACTGATTTTGAGCTCCATGCGATGTCTTTTCAGCGCTTGTTCTTAGTATTTCCACAGAGGCCACAACATTTCCTGATGAGGATAGTATTTTCCCTATCATAGCGTTAAAGGCACTGACCATTTTATTTAAACTCACCGCTAATATTCCAATATCATCCTGCCCATGGGGTTTTGCAGATACGGTCAAATCCCCCTCCGCCACCAACGCCAAAAGCCTGCTTATGTCCCTTACCGGTGTTATTGCAAGTTTTTTAATCAAAATAAAAATTAGAAATATTACGATTGTAGTTAACACCGTACCTATAACAAGTGTACGTACTATGGCATTTGATACTTCTTGCTGTATAGGCTTTAAATCGGCGATAATTTCAAATGCGCCTCTTTGATCGCCAACTTTCCAACCCTCCATCTTAATTCCTAAAGGGTCATTGCCACCCCCTGCAGGGTAATCACTTATTGTTCCATGGCAAAGCATACAGTCTTGCTTCATCACAATTGCCCTTATGTATCTGAGCGCATTTGAATCCTTATCAATTATCCAATAGTCATCTGCTTTAGCGCTTTCCATCTTCTGAAGCATATCCCGTTCTAGGGGTGTTGCCTCGTTTTTCTTATTTCTTGCCTGAATTCTTATCACTCTGACCGTGTAGTTTGCATCGGCCGCTTTTGCCTCAGCAACAGTCCAGGCAGCCACAACAGGGATTGTATAGTAATATGCCGTAGTTCTGGCCTTCTCAAGTATTTCATCCTGAGACTTGGCTCCTCCCATTTTTTCTTTCAAATCTGCAAGCATTTTAGTGTCGTCAAAAGCCCCTTTTGCACGCAACTCTGCTACAAAATTTCTGGCACTTTCCGCCTCGACCGTGATTGCCTTTGCTTTGGAAATCAAAGCCTCCATAGCATTCTTCTCTATAATATTCTTTGTAAATAGAAAGTTAACGGTGTAACTTATTATGAAACTCAATACAACCACTATGATTATCTTTGTGCCAAAATTCATTCTGTCAAACATGCACCCTCCACGTATTTTTTATATCAGTCCGGAACTATCTCTTAAGTATAACCATCCAGCCTTTATCATAATTTAAAACTATATCTCTGTCCATAATACTATTCTCTATATCGGTTTATTTATAAATTTCTTATGTTTGCAGTATGGAATTGCCATAAATCATTTCCACCACGCTAACAAGTTTGGGAATATCCAGTATTAATGCAACTGTGCCACACATCGTTCAGAAAGTCCTGGCCTCACTGATTACGAGTGTGGTTTACTAAATACTCCCATTTCTATGTCCATCTGTTACTTCATAATACTTGATAACCGAATCATAACCTAAAATCTACTTATTATACAAGCTTGAAAAAAGGACACCTTATTTCAAAAAGTCCCAATAAAAGAAAATGTTCCCCAAATTGATATTTTCTCATAATGCTGATTTTTAAGTGTTCTTATTGATTCAGTAAAAACTTCAATCATGGGAGATTTTTTCTCTGTAAAAAGATTTTTGTAAAATACTTCTGAAAACCTGATGCAAGCTTCATTGTGTGCAAGCCAAAGCGTTGAAATCACGTTATTTGCACCGGATTGGACAAAGGCTGCTGTGAGGTTTATGTTTTCATCGGCAATTGAGGTATGTAGCATTCCGGATTCGCAGGCAGATAAGAAAACCAGTTTGCATGCCGGAAGGGAAAACCTGGTAAACACCTCTCCGGCATAAAGCTTACCCTTGAAGGTATATCTGTCTAATTCATGTTTAATATCTTCTGATACACGCAATTTCTTTGCTAAATTGCACTCTATGTCAATGTAAATGTTTGAGTTTTCATTGTTTGACAAGGCGCGTAAATCCTCGGCTATGTCAGGATTAAGCGTAAGAATTTCATTAAACTTAGTTTCAGGCATTATGGTTTCTTTACTTAAAACCAAATAAGATGCCACTGGTGTTTCAACATCAAATAAGCCGTGGCATGTGAAATGTAAGTACGTTGAATTGGAAACATGGGCTACGATATTTTCTACTATCCTTTCATCTTTCTTAAGTAAAGCAATTTTGTGCACATTATCCGGAATAACTTGAAGTATCGATTCAACCTCTTGATTTTTTTCGTCCATCAAAGAATCAATGCCAACAAAGGTTTCATGTTCTGCATAATCTCGTTGCTTTTCTCTAATGGCTGTTGAAACATAAAGGGAAAGGCTCGGGAAATAGGCTATGTTATATTTGTCTATAAGATATTCACTCTTTTCAACATCGTTAGTCCTCAAGCAGTGAAGAGGGAAAATATTTAGTAAGTTATGCGGTATAAATACTATGTTTTCAATATTTTCGACAAGAGCATCCAAAACGGTATTGAATTCAAGCTCTTCCTTGAGCATGGCCAGCAATTCTTCTATGTGTTTGTTAAGATTATTGTCTAATTCTTCTATGTCCTTCTCACGGTTAGGCTGAGATCCCAATTTCTCTTGTTCCTCTTTAAATTCTTTGAAGTTTTCATTCCAACTGTCAAATATTTTCTTTATTCTTAAATAAGAATATTTGGGGTCATTTTCTATATTTGTGACGCCCTTAAGCCTTTTGGTATATAGGTTTAGATTGCCCATTTTTACCTCTTCAGCTTCAAGGTTCAGTCTTGCTTTGCTGATTATAAAAATATAGCAATGTGCAAATTCTGTAATCATAAACTCTATTATCACTGTGTTTTCATCGAATGTATAATGTAATTTGTCCAGTAAATTTTTTACATAATCTTTTGGTTCTGCAATTTCAATGTTTTTATTGTACTTCTCGCTCAAATTTATAAACCTCTGGTAGAGCTTTATAAACTCAATGTCTTCATACTCTTCTGTGTTGTCAAGATTTCTATAATCACCACTTAATTTAATTAATTCGTTATTAGCATAAAAATCCTCTGAGAGTCCGTCTAATTTTAAAAGGGTTCTTGTTTTTGCTTGCTCCAGGCAATTTAAAGCACTCCAGAGCTGTCCCTGCTCAACCAATATTTCAATGTATAAATGAAACACATAAGCATAACCCTCAAACAGAGTGGAACTGTCCAAACACCAGTCAAAAACCTCTGTGGCCTCTCTCATGCTTTTAAAAATAGTCTCAATTGCTTCTGAAACGTTTTCTCCGGCTTTTTCAAGATAGTTTCTTTTTTTAATAGAGTCAATTCCTTCAGACATGTATATTAGATACAGATAATAATTGGCAATATCACTATAATTCCTAATCAATCTGGATTTAACATTCCCCTCTTTGGCGACCTTTATTGATTCCATATAATATTTTAGGGATAAACTGTAATTTCTAAGCCCTGGTGCTGCAGCCAGATATATTGCTCCTAACTTGTTAAGGTAATATGCCTCACCATAATAACTTTTATTCTTTTTATGTATTTCCTTCTGATATTCTAAATTATTAACAACTTCATTGAAGATTTCAACTTTAGAAATTTTTTTGTCTTGCATGAAATTTTTTCCACTAATTTTTTCTAGTTTTTTGCCTAAAAGCAGGTTATCGTTTTCGTCAAGTTTTTCGCCCAATAATGAGCAATAAGATCCAATTTTGGAAAATGTAACTTGCATGTTACGCCCCTTTTTCTTTAAATACTTTCTAATTTTAGATAATTTTAGCAACATAGCTATTTCATCGAAGCATTTAAAAGCCTCTTCTTTATTTCCAAAATGACAATAAACTGTAAATAGATCCACAAGAATCTCGAAATAGATGCCATTTCCCAAATTTTTGTTGCTTTTTTGGATTGTGATCATTTTTTCGCAATAATACTTATAAATTCTATGCTGCCCAAGATTGGTTAATAAAACTCCGTAGTTTATAAAAACATAGACCAACAATGGATTCATATTTTTAAACATATAATTTTCGTCTTCAAATTTAAGGAGTTTATCGTAAAAAACCATTGCCAAACCATATCTTTCAATGTCGGTAAACCCCTTTGAAAGAATAAAAAATAAATTATTTAACTCGCTTTCATCTAAAAAATTTTCAATAAGCAACAGCTGCTGTATATCTTTTATTACAGGTATTACCGATTTAACAGGCTTGTTAAAAATCAAAGAATCAACCACAACTATGTAACATAGAGCAGCAACTCTGACAAGTTGTTTTTCAGAATGAGTTAATTCGTTTTTTTCAATTACTCTGATGGTATTGTTTACTTCATAGTCAATATTCATTAAGGGTTTCTGAAAATATAGTCTCGCCAATTGCGAAAGACCGCTTATAATAATTCTCAATTTGGTTTTGTTAAAAGTGTCTGTCCTGATTTTTGCGTATTCGTTATAAATTATATTTGCCATACTTTTTATGTCTTCTATATGGCTATAATCTGTAATAGCAGATCTGTTTATCCTGTCCTTAATAAAAGATTTCAGCACAAAACTGATAATAAACAAAAGGCCAATAAAAATGAACAAGATATTTTCCCTGAATATTTCAGGTACATAGAAACTATAGCTGTTTTTAGAATAATTATAAATTAACAGGATATAATACTTAACAGGATATTTATAATAATCATAAAATCCCACAAATATAATAAGATTTATAACAATACCAGGAAATAACATATCATAAATCTTATATTTTATCACCTTATAAGATGTTCTGATAAAAGTAATAACATTAATTAAAAAAATTAAAAAAATTATAAGATCCATTTTCAACTTTGTTTCACCCCATTATGTGTAGTAACAGTAATTAATGCTTTAGAATGGTTCTGATAACAGAATTAAGTATTAATTCCCCAAAGACACCATATTGTACAAATAAACCAAACCTGACAATGAAGGGGGTATTGGCCTTGATACTCAATTTCTCATAAATAATGGGAATAGTTACTAAAGCTATTACCGAATACACCAAAAAAGCTTGAATTCCAATGTCTAAACTCAAAATACCGCTGTTAGAATATACATTTAGTGATTTGCTGAAAATTATGCCTATGACAACTCCCACATACATAAAAACCTGTTCCCACCATGTTAAGTCTGTTTTTACATTCTTCTTTGATTTTTTTACATCATCCGGACCGAAACCACGATGCTTAACATCCTCGCTTAAACGAACATACGCCTTTGTAGTTCTAACATTTAAATCAAAATATTTTAATAAACTCATATATTTCCTCCTCCGTAATGATTATTTAAAAACTATATTTTCACCAGTCTTTCTTAAACGCCGTTTGTCCTTTTAAGTTTGTTTTATGAGGGTCAGAGCCTGCTTTAATTAAAAAATCAACCATATCGTCATCTCTTGTTGCCACAGCATAGTGCAAAGCGGTATTACCATCTTTGTCTGCCAGGTCCGGAATAGCCCCTGAGGCGACAAGCCTCTGCATTATTGGGAAACGTCTGTAAATGGCAGAAAACATCAGGGCGCTTTGTCCGTATTTATTGCAAATATCAATGGAGGCGCCATTATTTATCAACATCTCTACAATTGCTGTGTAGCCGTATGATACAGCAATCATCAGGCAAGTGTTGTCGTCTTTGTCATGACCATAATCTACTTCATAGCCATTACTTATTAAATACCTGACAATTTCGACTTTATTTCCGACAATAGCAAAAACCATTGGTGTTTGCCCCGCAATAGTGGCAGCATGTAATTCAGCATGTGCTTCTGCAAGTTCACGTAGTATTTCTAAATTGCCATTTTTAGCTGCATAGTGCAAAGCACTCATTCCTACAAAATTTGTCTTGTTTACATCATTTCCGTTTTGTATGAGCCTTTTTATTTTGGCCAAATTATTCTTTCTGGCATAATAAATGATTTTGGGGTCCCTGCTCCTTATAGTGCTTAAATATCCAAGAATATTTAAAGTTAGCAAAATAATGCCAAATTTTGTATTCCCTGTATAGATTAGGACAATACAGATGCCGGAAAAGAGAATAATTGCGATTTCTTCAGAGCGCATTTTGTTTTTTAAGCTCCTTAAATTTTTTGTCTAATACAAACCAAACTAAATCAGTGTCCACGTGATACTTAAAAGCTGTTTTTATCTTAAGTTCTGCATCTTGTAGTTTTTTGTAAACAAAAAAGTTGACCACACCATCCAGACACATAGCAGTTCCCTTTAATTTTAGATTCATGGAATTGTTAAAATCATTGGAATTTATTATTTCCAACAGAGGCAATAAATTTATTAGAGCATCGTCACTTTCATTTAAGGATAGTTCAGAAAGCCTTGCTGTGAGGGTCATGATATATTCTGAGTCTTCTTCAGTAAATGTATTTTCTTCTATTCTTTGAAATCTTCCCCTCAGTACGGTTATAACCTCATCGAAAGTGTATTTGTCAGCTTCAGCCTTGAAATTTTTCATGCGTGTGTCTTTATTATAAAAGTTCGTGCCGATAGCTATATTTATTTTAAAAAAGACAAAAAGCAGTGTGATAATTAAGATAATGTGCAGATTATTGTTAAAATTTATTAATGGGTATGTTTTAATTGTATAATATGCAGTTGTAACAATTAGAGATGCAGAAAGGGAGTCCAGAACAAGGTTGCTCATAAAAACATTACTAGTTCTTGTTAACACACCAGCAAACTCGTAATAAACGGCGCATACCAGTATAAGTTGTAAAATAGGCATCCAGTATAATTCCTTTGGAAATAAGGAGGCAACTATATAAATTAAACCTATGAATGTAAAGATTCTACTTGCCATAGATTACCATCAATTGAAAAAGCTACTAATTGCAACACCAATAATCCACGTATATGCGCAACATGTTATAACCTTTTTCCTCACTGCATCAGCCTCGGCAGTTAATCCTTTCGGATCATACCAATCTCCTTGTACTCGCCTTATTGTTAGATTCTCCCAAACCGAACCGATACAACCGACAACCGAAACGCTTAAATAAATGTACATCCAGTTTATAGGTGCAGGAAACTTAAGAAAAACTAACAACACAATCAACACAATCAGCTTAATAGGGTCTAATAGCCCCGTAAGGCCGATTAGTGGTAGAAAAAGGGCGCCAAAAACCGCTCCGCCAAGAACACTCTCTTTGTAACCTATCTGCGCATATTTACCCATAGATTTTCTCCCAAGTATGGTTTAATAAAAACAGCTTTATAGCCTTAAATATGCAAACTAACCCTCTATATTAGTATACATATACGCAATAATAGTGTCAAGTAAATTAATTGCATGGGGTACTTTGTAAGGGCGAATAATTATTCGCCCTTACTTTCGACAATACCAACGTGCGTTAGGCGATTGAATGCACCTTGTTAATATTAAGAGTTCACTACCTCAAGTTCAGCCTCTGATGGCATTTGTCCTTGCTTTTCAGTAACCATTGACAGATCCATTGTGGAAAACACTTTGTCAATATCTAAAATTATAATGAATTCCTCATCCTGTTTACCCATTCCCTCGATGTACTCGTTGCTAAGCTGCGTGCCTATTTTAGGAGGCGGCTCTATTGCCGAGTTTTCCAGTTCCATGACCTCCTTAACGCTGTCAACCATAGCGCCCAGAACTATTTTCTCTCCCTCCATCTCAACCTCTGTTATTACAACACAAGTGTCCACCGCTTTTTTAGTATATGACATCCCAAATTTCTGTTTTAAATCTATAACTGGGACAACGCTGCCACGCAAGTTAATCACTCCGCGCATAAACTCCGGCGTTCTGGGCATCTTAGTAACAGTGGTAAATTCCAGCACTTCACGTATTTTCTCAATGTGAAGGGCAAAAACCTCATCATCCAGTTTAAATGTAAGAAATTGCATAATTGAATTATCTTCTGCCATTTAACACCTCCGCGCTTAATATGACTCAAATTCGCTGTCAGCTTTGTTGTCAGCAGTTAAATCAACCTTTTTTGTTTTTGCAGCCAAAGGTTTTGCCTTCTCGTGTGTTATATGAGCTATCTTAGGCGGCTGTTTTTTGGGTGCTGCTGAAGAAACCCTTCTTTGTTCACCGGTTCTAAAAAACGAAATTGCAGCCGAAAGCTGCTCTGCCTGTGATGTCAACTCCTCAGAAGTTGATGCCATCTCCTCAGAGGCTGAGGCATTTTGTTGAATCACCTGGTCAAGTTGTGTTATAGCTTTGTTTATCTGATCGGCTCCGACATTTTGCTCATTACTTGCCGCACTGATTTCCTGAACCAGCTCTGCCGTTCTTTGAATATCCGGTACTAACTGTTTAAGCATAACTCCTGCTTTTTCCGAAACAGTTACTGTTGTAGATGACAGGGTGCTGATTTCACCGGCTGCTTTTTGACTGCGTTCAGCAAGTTTTCTTACCTCTGAGGCCACAACCGCAAAACCCTTACCGTGCTCTCCGGCACGGGCTGCCTCAATGGCCGCATTAAGTGCGAGAAGGTTAGTCTGTCTTGCAATTTCCTCGATAATGGAGATCTTGCTTGCAATTTCTTTCATAGCAGTTACCGCTTCATCAACTGCCCTGCCGCTCTCCTGGGCATCCTTGGATGCCTTTGCTGCCATATGCTCCGTCTGCTGGGAATTATCGGCATTCTGTTTGATATTGGACGCCATCTCCTCCATTGACGAGGATACCTCCTCAACCGAGGCCGCCTGCTCTGTGGCTCCCTGCGAAATCACCTGAGCCGTGCCACTAAGCTCCATACTGCCGGTTGACACATTATCGGCGGATACATTTACCTCAGCAATGACACTTTTAAGTTTCTCCACCATATCATTTAACGCATTAGCCAGTTGCCCAACCTCATCCTTTCTGTCCATGTGTATCTGTTGGGTCAAATCTCCGCCTGCTATGCCCTCTGCAAATACCACCCCATGTGTAAGCGGTTTGCTTATCGAGCTGGAAATAATCAGTCCTAATCCTAAGGCCAGAATCGCACCGATTATCGTTATAGCGATTATTAGAGTTGTCGCCTTATTGGCAAGCGCTGTGTTTGAGTCAGCTGTTTCTTTGGCTCTCTTTATCTTATTATCCATAAGAGCCTTAATTGCTTCCCCCTCCGTCTGAGCCGCCTTTAGTCCCTCACCTGTGAAATGTGCAACTGCTTCATCATGTTTCCCTGCCAAGCTTAGCTCTACAACCTTGTCTATTATCGCACCATAACCCTTCCTTGTCTCAATGAAATGTTTGAAAGCCTCCCTTGCCTTTTCCGTAAGTATTGTTTTTTCATATTCTGATGATATCTTTTCTATTTCCGCCCTTAACTGTTTAATTACGTCCATTGGCTTCTGCATTTCCTCTTTTGTCCTGGCAGAGGCCACCTCTCTTAAATTTATCCTGACCCTCTGAAATAGTGTTGAAATTTCAGCCAACTGGCCTGTGGGAACCGTCATCCTTTCATACATAAGTGTATCGGCACGCTCTATCTCTCTTAGGTTGATTATCCCAAAAATCCCTATAATTGCCGCTATTACGGCAACTATCAAAAAGCTACCGATTAACTTGGTACCGATTTTCATGTTGTCCAGAAATGTCATTTATACCCTCCCTTTATTTTATTTAGAGCTGCATAAGCAATTTAGTTGTAAACTCCCATTTGGACAGCGTTTTATTAATTATACGCTTTTACCTTAAGAACTCCTTCAATTCATCCACTGAAGAAGCTTTTTTGATAAGATTTTTGAACTCCTCCAATTTATCAACGGTATTTACAGCTTTTACCATATTCATTAACTCAAGTCCCGCGATACCAAATTTAAGCTCAAGACCTAACTCAATACCCTCAAATAAGCCCTCTCGCTTACCCTCAAACAAGCCCTCTCGCTTACCCTCAAACAAGCCCTCTCGCTTACCCTCAAACAAGCCCTCTCGCTTACCTTTAAGTAACCCCTCCTCCAATCCATCCAAATAAAGTACATCTTTTGTTATGTCTATAGTTACCGGCATTTTCTTAACCTCCCTTTTTACAGCTTCTGTCAAACTTCTAAGCCTTGACAGGGTTAGTAATTTTAAAACATAGTCTATCCTGTCCTTAAGTGGTAATTCGTATAATTTTGCGAGGATTCCCCTTATTGTTCCATCGGCATCTTTTGTCTTACACAGTATTGCCAAAATATTATCACCAGGGTCATCACTTTCAAGTAACTCCTTGCAGTCAATATCTCTGATATCTATTATCTGATACTTGAAATGTAAACCTGACACTTTAATTTCGTTACACATATTTAATTTCCCGTCACCTACGTATAAAACCAATTGGTGAATAGGTTTTCTAAGCTTGCAGTATATTACACAAAAATAATCCAGCTCCCTGCAATCCATATCATTATCATTTTGGGCCTGCATTTCCATGTGAAATAATGAGTCGTCAGGAAGTTCTATCAGCAAATCTGGCTGCCTGTATTTAATTTCAGGGAATTGAACGTCCAGAAACTTTGCTGTCTCAAACCCCGTCAAAATCTTCATGAATCTTCGAGGTCCCTCTTTCAAAATACTCTTTAAAGTGATGTCATAATATTGCGGCATACAAAACCCCTTTATTCAGTTTATCTATAATAACATATAATGAATAGTATCGGGATATGCCTAATTCAGCACTAATGCCATCAATGCTTCTATGAATGCTTTACCATCATTTAACGCCTTAGGTCTCAGCATCGTTATACCATGTTTTTCGGCTAAATCTTTATACAGTATGTCTATCTCATATAGTGTCTCTATATGATCTGAGACAAAACTTATAGGCACAATTAGCAGGTTTTTAACTCCATCTTCGGCTAACTGACGGATTTTATCCTCTGTAGCCGGCTCTATCCATTTTACCGGGCCGCTTCTGCTTTGATACGAAATGTGACAGCGATATCCGGTTATCTGCTCTTTTATTTTCCCAATGGTTTTTGTAAGTTCACTGACATAAGGATCGCCATTATCTATAAAATATTGTGGAAGTCCGTGTGCGCTAAATAAAATATCGCGGCAGCCGCCCTGAAATTCTGATAGTTTTTCTTTCATGCTGTCAGCCAGCGCTTTAACATAGAGCTCGTTATCTGCATAGGAGTTGATATATCTGCAACTAACGCCTGAGCGCTCAACCTCCGCCCTTAGGACCGCATACGCAGAGCCTGTTGTGGCAAGGCTGTTGTGCGGATAAAGAGTTAACGCTATAAAACGTTTGATGCCTGAGCTAACAGCCCTTTGCAGGGTATCTTCTATAAAGGGCGCAGTGTAACGCATAGCAACAAAGACTTTGTAAGAGTACTGGCCATCACCTGATGTGGCAAGTGCCGCTTCAAGTTTTTCCGCCTGCAGGGTTGTGATTTTACTAATTGGGGAGCCACCACCGATTTTAGCATACATCGCTTTTGCCTTGCCATTTCTTAAGGTTGCTATCAGTGCCGCTATCGGTTTTTGTAAAAATTGTGGCCCAAGCTTAATTATCAACCTGTCAGAAAACAGGTTATACAAAAAAGGTCTCACAGCCCCTAAATTTTCAGGGCCTCCCATATTAATAAGAATTACGCCTGTTGTTTCCATGTACTTTTTTGATGTACTGTATCAACCAGAAATTTAACGTTATCTACAGGAGTGTCCGGCAAAATCCCATGTCCCAGATTAAAAATATGTCCTCTTGCAGCGGCTCCTTTTTTAAGAATTTTTGCCGCCTCTTTCTCTATTGTACTCTTTGGGGAATACAGCAGGCATGGGTCCATGTTTCCCTGCACTGATGCCCTACCCTTTAGTGTACTTACCGCTTTTTTCAGGTCAATTCGCCAGCATATCCCTAAAACATCAGAGTCGGCAGCACTTGCTAAATCTACAATTCCGGCACAGTCGTTCACAAAATAAATCACCGGCACGCCAGTTTGTTTTAATGCCTTAACTACACGTGCTGCATATGGGAAAGCGTAGGTTTTATAATCAGATGGAGAAAGTGATCCTGCCCATGAGTCAAACAGTTGAACAGCCTGAGCTCCAGCAATTACCTGTGCCGACAAGTAGGCTATCGTTGTCTCAGTGACTTTTTCCATAAGAGACGTATATATTTCAGGCTCAGCATACATTAATTTTTTTGTGGTAAGAAAGTTTTTAGAGCTCCCGCCTTCTATCATATATGTGGCAAGTGTGTATGGGGCTCCGGCAAAACCTATAAGCGGCACTTTTAATTCTTTGCGCAAGATTTTTATTGTTTCCAGCACATATGGAACATCCTCATCCGGTGTGATAACCCGCAGCTTTTTTACGTCATTAAGGGTTCTTACCGGGTTGCCAAACTTAGGCCCCTTGTTTTCAAGAAATCTGAGTTTAAGTCCCATCTTTTCTGCAGGAATCAAAATATCGGAAAACAGTATGGCTGCATCTACGCCAAGTATGTCCACTGGCTGGATGCTAACCTCTGCAGCTTTCTCAGGAGTCTTGCAAAGAGTCAGAAAGTCCATATCAGCACGTATCTTCCTGTACTGTGGCAGATACCGCCCGGCCTGTCTCATAATCCATACCGGTGTGTAATCGGTTTTTTCCCCTTTGCAAGCACGTAAAAATGTATCATTCATTTCATATTTCCTCCATCAGTTTTAACCGGTTTAACCGGTGCATGGCTACAAAACGGCTCCTCCTCCATATAATTGCCGCACATTGAGTATGCCCTTGCGCGGCAGCCGCCGCATACGTTCAGATATTCACAGTTGCCGCACCTTCCCTTATAACTTTTAAAATCCCTCATATCTTTAAATAGTGCGGAGTTCTCCCATATATCTTTAAACGACTGCTGCCGAATGTTTCCTGCCGGCAGGTGGAAATAACTGCACGGAAGGACGTTTCCATCCACATCAATCAGACAAATCAACTGCCCTGCGATACAGCCCTTAGAGCCTCCGGTAGAAAACTTTAATGAGCGCCGTTTCATCTTTTCACCGTCTTGTTTAGCCCTCTGAAGCACAATTCTATAGTAGTGAGGAGCGCATGTTGGGCGGACAAGGAACGTATCCTCGGTTTTTTCCATATCATAGTGCCAATTGAGGATTTTTTCGTAGTCCTCTTTTGTGATTAGCTCATCCATTATATCCTGCCCACGGCCTGTCGGCACAATCATAAACATATACCAGGCTGTGGCGCCCAGAGATTTTGCAAGCTCATAGACGCGCGGGATTTCCTCCTGATTACGCCGCGTAAAAGATGAGTTTATGATAAACTCAATGCCGTTATCTCTAAAATATGCGGCAGCCCGCATGACTCCCTCAAATGCTCCGCTTTGATGACGGAAATTATCATGTACCTC
Organism: Nitrospirota bacterium; assembly: GCA_015233895.1. Taxonomy (NCBI): domain Bacteria; kingdom Pseudomonadati; phylum Nitrospirota; species Nitrospirota bacterium. The sequence continues at coordinate 109,893 of JADFXG010000004.1, forward strand.
GGCAGTTGAACCATCCAGACTGAGTGACACTATCTTAATCCCGGAGTCTTTCATTTGCTTACATATTTTTTCATTAACCAGCATTCCATTAGTAGCCATGCACATTCTAAGGCCAACCTCAGTGCCGTATGAAGCCAGTTGAAAAACGTCCTTTCTTAAGAGCGGTTCTCCGCCAGAAAGCACAACAACCGGCGTTGCATAACTTCTAATATCATCAATTATACGCTTACCCTCTTCAAAGGAAAAATCCGGGTGTCCCTTTGAGGTTGCCTCAGAGGACGACCTGCAGTGGACACATCTTAGGTTACATCGCCGTGTTACCTCCCACGCTATCCATTTAGGTTGAAAATCCATGTATCAAACCTCACAGTACATATGTTTTGTCTAAGTCCCGATTCCCATATATCACGACTATTTTAAATCAAGAAACTCTTTCAAAGAGTTTTCCATTGATATAATATCATTTTTAGAGAGTTTTCCTAATCTCATTAGTATAAGTGAACTATTAATAGTTGAGATGGTTATCATAAACAGCATCCTCATCGTTATTCCAAATCGTTGCAAATACAGGAGCAGATAACTCTTGATAAGTCTCAGCAAGAAGAGTTTTTTCCTTTTTCATCTCTATGATTTTGATATAGTCTAAAACCTCTGCAAGAAGATCTTCAGGCAATTTATCTATTTCATTTTTAATCATATCTTTAACAGACATAGTTTACTCCCACGCTATCCATTTAGGTTGAAAAACCATGTATCAAACCTCACAGTACATATGTTTTTTAGCAGTTTTTAAAAAAACCATTTCCTCTATGGCTGTCAAAAGAGGCCCAAATGTGGTGTTATCAATGGCAGAGACTGCAACGGCCTCGTATCTGCGTACAAGATTTTCAACCTCCACCTCCGGCACTCTGTCTGATTTATTAAAGACAAGTAGCGTCTCCTTCCCTGATAAATTAAGCTCATGGAGGGTGTTTTCAACTGAGGCCATTTGTTTTTCAAATCTCGGATTGGAAATATCCACTAGGTGAAGCAGGAGGTCGGCATCCTCAAGCTCTTCAAGAGTGGATTTAAAGGCTGCGACAAGGTCTTGCGGCAGGTCTCTGATAAACCCCACGGTGTCTGTCATAATCACATCCCGCTCATGGGGAAAGCGCAGCCGTCTGCTTGCAGTGTCAAGGGTCGCAAACATTTTCTCTTCAGTAAACGTGCTGCTTTCGGTAAGGTTATTAAGCAGTGTGGATTTACCTGCGTTAGTGTAGCCTACGATTGAAATTATAGGTAACTTGCTTTGAGCTCTGCGGTGTTTTCTCTGAGTGCGGGCAAGTGAGAGCTTTTCAAGCTCTTTAGTGAGAAGCGTAATCCGGTCACGGACACGCCGCCTGTCTATTTCAAGTTTCATTTCACCTGGTCCACGCCCTCCAATTCCTCCGGTAAGACGCGACATTGCTGTCCCCTTACCGATAAGCCGCGGTAGCCGGTACTTTAATTGTGCCAGCTCCACCTGCACCTTACCGTCTCTGCTATGCGCCCTGCGGGCAAATATATCCAAGATAAGCTGACTGCGGTCTATTACCTTCAATTCAGTTAAATCCGCTATGGCCTTACCCTGTGACGGACTTAAATCCTGATCAAAAACCAACATTGTGGCGCCCTTATTAAGTGCCTCTATGATTAAATCCTTAAGTTTACCCATTCCAAGCAGATACCGCGAGTTTATGTCTTTTGCTCTTTGAATAACAGTCTCTACAACCTCTATATTGCAGCTGTGGCAAAGCTCACAGAGCTCATCCATAGAGTCCTCAAGCTCGTGCCGGAGCTGAGGGGATACGCTTACCAGTATTGCGCGCTCGGTAAGTTTGGTGTCAGTCCACGAGCGCCCCTTTTGCATCTCCTCTTCAAGTGAATCTATGAAGGCAGCAAAATCCCTGTCAACATTGTAAAAGCTAACAGGCTCTTCAACTTCATATAATACGCCGACATTAGGAGGCATAAGGTGCGCCCCAAAGAGCTTATCCGGAAGACCATCCTTAATGCCAAGTGCTGCCATATAATCAAAGCGCAAAAGGGCAAGATCGGTAAGGTCGTCTTTGGTAAGGGGTTCGTTTTTAAGATGAGTATGAATAAATCTGAGCCCTCTGAGCACTTTCTTACCAAGCGGATAATCCGTCATCTCAGGTATAAACACCGATGAGGCATCGCCAACGATAACATGGCTGATTTTACCGCCCCGCTCTATTGTAATCCCAATTTGTCTGTTTAACTCAGAGGAAATCTCAGCCAGAAAACGTGCAAGATCAGCCGTCAAGAGCTCATTTTGGGGCGTTTTCCTTCTATAAATCCTCTCCAGATCATATAATGCCTTTTTCCTTAGTCCTGAAACATTTCCATAAACTGTCGCTATCTCTATTCCTCCTGACGGCTAAGCATTCTTAACTGTGCAGACTTATACTGTTAAATGAGCTTTTTACTTGTTAACTCACTTTTTAAATAGGCATAGTATATCGGAGCCGCAATCAGGCCGGCCATCCCGAAAGCCGCCTCCATAACAAGAATCGCAAGCAGGATTTCCCATGATTTGGAGTGTATCTTTGAGCCAACAAGCTTAGCGTTTAAAAAATACTCAAGTTTATGTATTAATATCAGGAAAACCAGCGACGCTATAGCTGCATTGAACGACTGGCTCAAACTTACAACAATTATAGCACTATTGGAAAACAGATTACCAATAACCGGTAACATTCCGGTTATAAATGTGACCGCAATCAGTGTCTTAGCAAGATGCAGATGAATACCAAAAAATGGCAAAATAACGACAAGGTAAAGCGCAGAAAAGACTGTATTTATGGCTGAAATACTCACCTGTGCAAACACAACGCCCCGAAATGATGAAACCAGCCTTGAAACACTGTCTGTCAATGCTCTTGCTAAAGGGCCACAGCTGTCCTCATCATGGTGTGCTTCATTAAGAGCTACAAGAACTCCTATCACCATACCTATTAGAATATGTGCAGCAGCCATAGCAGCCTCACGGCCAGCCGTTTGCAGTTGGCTTGCATGTTGGCGCAGCCATTCAGCCGCAGCAGTCTTTAACCCTTCAGCATCTGAGGGCAAATACTCGGTAATCCAGTGAGGAAGCGAATTCAGGGAGTTATCCACGATGTCTGCCATTTTTTTAAGTAAAACAGGCAAACTATCTGCGCTGTTACGAAAAAAATATACTATTGCAATAACCAATAACGAAAGTGACACAAGCAATAAAAACACAAGCAGAGAAACCGTTATCAGCTTTGAACCATGTCCACTCATGCCTTTAAACCTGATATGATGGGAAAGTATAGAGATAAACTCATACACAACCAGACCGGCTAATAGTGCCGGAAGCAGATGCATCTTAAGTACTAAAATCAGTGCCGTTGTTACGATAAACCATGAAATATAGTCATAAACCGGCACTGAGGTTTCATTTGAACCATTAATATTCATAGATTGCAGGCATCCGTTCAGATAAAAGTGTCATAATGTCATGATACTCTATAAATGCCGTTAAAGTCAAAAATTTATTTAAAGTCCAATGTATAAACTTAGGTTTCATCAGCTCTTCATAAAAGCTATACTGACAGGAAATTTGTTTGTGATGCTCTAAAACAATTTATCAATTTCCATTTCTTTCATTCGGTAATGTCATTTTACACTACCGCATAGATATATATAACCTGTTGTGAATTTGTGTTCAAGGACACGTATGTTATGGCAGTTGTCGCTCTCAATCATATTATCTCCCTGACATAAAAGCAAATTATATTGCACTGAGATAGCAGCTTATTTTAGCTTTGTTAACAACAATATTATTAGAATCATTTCCACTTATTAACTCTTTATCTCTGAATTTTGCGAGGATTCTTGTAGCAACCACTCTAACCGTACCAACAAATGCTGCGATGTCGCTGTGAGTTAGTTTTACTAAAAATTTGCCGTCCACATCCTCTGAATAATCGTGTAAAAGTCTGAGAATCCGTGTGTCCAGGGTTTCATAGACAATTTCTTCTGTTTTCAAGTATAAATTTTGCATTTTATTTCCCAACTCTTCTAAAAACATTGGACCGTATTTATCAAATTTTGACATCAGCACCCTTTTATAAACACTTACTGGCAGGATAAAAACCTCAGAGGCTTCACTTGCTACAGCGTTTAATTGAAGTTTGAGGTCGTTCAGCAAAAAGAAATTCATTCCTTTGCTGATATATTCAAAAACAAAAATCCTTTTGCTTTTTTTAATCTCCATTTTAACAGAGCCTGATTTTACAAAAAACATGAATTTCTGTATGTCCATACTGTTTAATAATAACTTGTGTTTATTTGTTTTTTTTGTCGTTATAGATTTCTTTAAAAACAGAATATCCTCATCGTCCATAAAAGAAAGCATCGGAAATACTCTTAAATCATTGATAATCTTTTCGTCATAGTGGGATTTTGACAACATCTGGCCGTAAATTGCCGTTATCGCCTCACTGTACAACGATAACTTACTTCTTTGCAGCGTTGGCGTGTATGACACGTTAGTCTCCATTTATTACTACCCTCCATTTGTTGAAATGCTAAAAAGCGTAGTATCAGAGTAACATGGCAACACTTACAGATGACTTACAGATTTGGAATTTTTTTGGGGGACCGTTATTATGTTATACCGAGTTGCTGCCAAAAAGGTAATATAATGTAATGGTGGAGAAAAAGGACTGGATCCCGCAACAAGTGCGGGATGACAAAGGGTGGTGCGGGATGACAAAGGGTGGTGCGGGATGACAAAGGATGGTGCGGGATGACAAAGGATGGTGGGGTTACTCTCCTATCATTCTGTCCCTTTCCTGTCATTCCTGCGAAGGCAGGAATCCATGTCTTTTATTTATATCTTTGAGCGTAACTTGGTATTAACTATTGGTAGATGGTTTTCTGAGAAATAAAAACTTATGGGAAAAAACATTAACTGCAAAGGTAATCTCCATAATATATTTCGTCATCTTCAACTACAGATTTAACAAATTCCTCATCATCCATTCTGAATACACCAAAGTAGTTGTCGGTTTCATCAAGAAAATAAATCTTAAAATCCATCACTTTTTTCCTCCAAAAACGCAATTTTAACCTTATACGTTTCCCCGTTATCAGTATCAGTTTCAATTAACTTGCGGTAGCACATGAGAGCAGCCTCCCATTTTTTATGTTTTATAAAGAACTGCCCTGAGGTTTTACAATAATTAATGAATTTTTGTTTTATCTTTTCTCTGTTAGCTAAAGCCCAGGGTTTATCCTCATCAGCCGGCAGAAAATCTCCCCTATAGAGGTCTAAAGCCTGTTCAAACAAAGCGAAAACAGTATCACAATTGTTTTCTTTTGTATCGTTTTTCAAAAGCTGTTCCGATTTCTTTAACAAATGCTCAAGTGCAAACACATCACTCCATACGACTTTACGATTAAGCTTAATATAACCGTTTGAGTAATTGATGACATCCTTATTTTGAAAAAAGCTGCGCAGACGGTGAAGTGTTGTGTTAAATGATATTTGAGCAAGGTCTCCGTCAGAATCCGGCCACAGAGTGTCTGCAATGCACTGTCCGGGCTGCTCCATGCTGCCAAAAGAAGTCAAAGCCTTTAACAATGAAAACGGCATCTTTTGAACTTTGCCTGACAAAGACACCGGCCTGCCGTCAACTTGTATCTGAAATCGTCCTAAGGCATATATTTTAACCTGCCACGGCCAGTCCTTTATTTCCATACACGAGTCATCGGCAGTCATGCCAATGCTTTTTATGACAGACTTTACATAGTCAACTTCAATGCCAAGAGCCAGTGCCTTTTTATATATTAGAAAGTTTGCCGGATAAAAATAACTGAAGATGAAAGCTCCATTTTGTTTTGAAAACTCAATAGCTTCCTTAAAATAATCGCTAAACGATGTGTCATCTCCGGTATGTGCACTTATCAGAGATTTCATTATAAGACATAGATATTCTGCAAACGGGCTTTTTGTGCGCTTTCCAATTTCCATAATTTTAAGAAAATACCTATCGGTTTTCTCATATTGGCCTGCTTCAATCAAGACATTAACCAACGCATAGGTATGAATCATTGCAAGAAATGGGGAGCCGGATTCCACTGCCGCTTTTAGCGAGTTCTCGGCATAGTATATAGCCTCAGAGAATTTACCACAGCGTGCGGCTATCAGTGATGATTGATGGTTGTAGTATATAAGTTCAAAACTTTGGAAGGTCTTTCTTGACTCCAACATTCTATTTAGGTATTCCTGAGCTTTATTAACATCGTCTTTTTGCAGTAGTGCATGGATCATCTGTCCGTACAACGCAAGCTCAAGAAATTCTATTCCGGTATCACTGGAAATAGTTAATCCCTCTTCTACAGCCTTAATCATCTCATCGGGCTGGCATGCAATTAGATAATACAAGGCCTTTGTTCTTAAATACATTAATTTTTGCAAATCCGAATATTTCTTATACTCTGGATACAGGGTATCCAAAACTCCTTTGGCAGCATTAGCTCTGCCATTCCATATATAGTAAAAAATTAAATTGGAGCCTAAAAATAGTTTATTGGTGCTGCTACTGTCATTATTTATTATCTTAAGTGCATGTGACTCAAACCTGGTCATCATATAGTGGCCTGGATCTCTAAAAAGCAGTGCAGAAAAAACGCTTGCAATAACACGCTCCTCTACATCTTTTGAGGGAAATTGCGCCTCCATGTCATAAATGTTTTCAAATTCCTCTATCCAGTAATCCAGTGGAGCAAAATTTCTTAATTCATAAGTGTATGTGTTTACGATATTGGACCAACTTAAAAAAATGCCGCAATAATAATTTAATTCTTTGAATTTCTTATATGATGTTTCAAAGTAAAGCCTTGCTTCAAGCGGATTTTCCGAAAGCAGACACGTCCCTTTCCAATAGATAACCCACGGGTTTGCGTTTATAACAGACTCCGGCACACCCTCGATACATTCAATAACGAGTTTTGTGCGTCCCTGATCTAACAGCGTCTTAACATTGAGGTAAATAATATTTATAAGCCTGTCCCATGCTTTTACAGCACTGTATAGTTTGGCGGCCTCATAAAAAAAGCCGTGTTTTTCAAGAGCCTGAGCCGTCTTAAATTGCAACTCAGCGTATTTTTCACCCAGTGTTTCCCTCGCATGGACTTTGAGAAACTCGCTGAACAGATCGTGATATTTATACGACCTGCCGCCGACTTTGCGAACCTCCGTAAAAAAAGGATGATTTGTAAGATACTGCAGGATTCGTTTAGCTGATGTGCCGCCAGTTAGCTCATTGGCCAATTCCACAGTAATTTCAGGACACAGGCTGGTCTTTATGAGAAAATCCTTTATAAGGGGATCTTTTTGCTCAAAAATCTCTTCTGATAAATAACTGAAAATCTCCTCATTTGACATATCCCGGCTCAAAGGCTCAATGTCATCAGCTTCAGTTAACCTCTTAGATAATAAGACTATCCCAGATGCCCATCCTCTGGTAACATTGTGTAACACTCTAAAATTATCTTCCGTTACGACACCCCTAACACCAAGATTTACAAGCTCCTTTGTCTCCTCAAGCGTAAAAAATACGTTTTCCCAATAAAGACTGTTAAGCATACCGGAGACTTTTAGTGATGAGTACGCAGAGGGAGCATGCGTTCTGCTTATTACTATTATTTTAAGCCATTGTGGGATAACCGAAAAGGATCGCAGCAGACTGTCATGAAACAAATCATCAGTAACGGTATGAAAATCGTCAAAGACAATTATAGTTGTTTTTTTTAATAAACTGTAAAGCTCCTCGAAATAATTTAATACAAATGTGTGCAGCCCATATTCATTTGTAAGCGTAGGAAGCTCTGTTTTAAGTCGAAAATTGGTTTTTACCGCTAATCCAATGTGATAAAAAAATGACGACAGCTCATTGTCCCTTTCATCAATCCTGTACCACAGACAGGGGGATTTCTTATGCTCGATATAAGAGGAGACGAGAGTAGTTTTACCGGAACCGGCAGGGGCCGAAATCCACAGTATAGGCGCAGAGGAAAACAACGATTCTACCTCATTAAAAAGTCTTTTCCTTTTTAATATCTTTTTGTAAACAGGCCTCGTCAGCTTTGACGAGTATTTTTGTAACATGACGCTGCCGTCTTGCGCTAAGGCGCCCTTTGCTAAATTGTGCAAACCTGCTGCCCTCCCCTATTTGGTACAAGTTTCCGTATTTTAGTGTGTATTTAAAAAGTCATTGAGTATCCTGAAAAATTCCTCCTTTTGTTCGATGTGATAACAGTGTGATGCACCCTCAATTACGTAAAACTGTGAATCTCTTGTGTTTCTGTGATAATTCTTAACCGTATCAGGGTGAATCTCGTCGTGTTGGCCACAGATATAAATCACAGGCAGGATTATATCTTTTAGTCTGTCTGTTAAATCAAAATCAGCGATTACACCATCCTGATGAAACGCACTTTGACCTACAAAGCGGCTGAATATCAGGTGATTTATACAGGCTGCACTTCTAAGTAAGCAGTCTGGCCAGGGCTGAGTCACACAGAAATGATGGCTATAGAAAACCATCATAGCCTCGTTATATTTATCTGATGTGAAATCCACCTGAGTGCGGCAATTATTAAGAGTGTCCCGCACATCTTTAGGCAGCGACTCCACCCGCCGTAACATATCCGATGTGAGAGTTTTAGCATTTAACACAGGGCTTGCCATAATCAGACTTGCTATATAGCCAGGGGTTCTGTCTAATACAAAAGAAAGGGAAATCATAGCGGAAACACAATGAGCTAATATGTGGTATTTGGGATAATTCAACTCTTTACAGAGCGCATCTATCTCATCAAAAAAAACGTCAAATGTCCACTCTGAGATATTTACATTTCCACCAGAGTTTCCGCACCCTCTTTGATCGTAAAAAATCACCGGTCTGTCTGAGGAAAGCTCAGAAATTGGCTCCATGTAGTCATGCGAAAGAGCAATTCCATTTACTACCAGCAGCGGCACACCCGGTTTATCGGCCCCATAGACCGAGTACCAGAGGTTATAGTCCGGCATATTTACATACCCAGTTTTTAAATCAACCACGCTCCTACCCTCAAGCTTTACAACATAAACACACAAAAATCACCAAAATGTTTAGTTGCAATAACAGCTATGCAAATAAAGCGCCAGAACCACCCTTCAGAAATAGTACACAAAAGTCACCAAAATGTCAAGATAAAATTTAAAATCTTTGTCTTTTACATTTTTAAATAGCATTTGGTATAATACTCATATGGCAACTAAGATTGATATGCTGGAGGTGTTTGAAAGGCTTAAAGCAGCAGAACTAAGCAAGAAAGCGGCTAACGAGATTGTTGAAAAACCCGCCACAAGATCAGATGTTGATGAAATCTTAATCGAGTTAAAGAAAGTTCTTGCGACAAAAGCAGATTTAAAAGCTGAGGTTGACAGATTGATTGCTCAGCTTAAAAAGACCAGGCTTGTTATAATGATAAATTTTATACTCATTGCTTTGCTCATTATTGCAAATAACAGTGGGGTTTTAAACCATATAACCAGTCTGTTGGGTATTGATAAATAACTCTGGGATGTCAACTTTCTTCAATGCAGTCGGGCAATGGCCCTGTGCAACGGCGCGGTGTGAACCCCGTCAGGCCCGGAAGGGAGCAGCGGTAAGCGCTTGCTACGTGTGCCACAGTAAGTCTTTGCCCGGTTGCATTGAGGAAAGATTCTTTGCCTTATAACCTGAGTTAACGGAGCGTGTTTTTTGGCTTATCTGGTTTTAGCAAGAAAATGGAGACCACAAACCTTTGAGGATTTAACAGGACAGGAGACTGTCACTAAGATTCTGAAAAATGCACTTGCCGAAAAAAGGGTTGCCCATGCGTATCTGTTTTCAGGCCCTCGGGGGGTAGGGAAAACCACAGCCGCTCGGATTTTTGCTAAAGCGCTGAATTGCGCGCAAGGCCCAACTTCAACCCCATGCCTCACCTGCCCACAGTGCAAATCCATTGTGGAGGGCTCTTGTCTTGACGTTATCGAAATAGACGGAGCATCCAACAACGGCGTTGATGAGGCAAGGGAAATCAGAGAAAAAGTAAAGTACTCTCCCTCATCCGGCAGATACAAGGTGTATATCATTGATGAGGTGCATATGCTCTCTGTGGCAGCTTTTAATGCGCTTCTTAAAACCCTTGAAGAGCCTCCTCCGCATGCTGTTTTTATCATGGCTACAACATCTCCCCTTAAGGTTATACCGACTGTCCTGTCCCGCTGCCAACACTTACAGTTTAAACGAATTCCGGCTGAGAAAATCATAGGGAGAATCACTCATATAACCAACTCCGAGGGTTTCAGCATAACCTCTGAGGCAGCGGCAACATTAGCAAAGGCTGCTGACGGCAGCATGAGAGACGCTCTGACTCTCCTTGACCAAATCGTGTCCATATCTCCTGAAATCACCGCATCCAGCGTTAACACTCTCCTTGGACTTGTTGACCAAAAAGTCGTAAAAGACATGTTTCAGTGTATATTTACTGGTAACAGAAAGACAATTCTTCAATCCATAGACTACCTTTACGAAAACGGCTACGACTTGAAGACGTTTCTCAAAGATCTGATTGATTACACCAGAGATGTGCTGGTTTCGCTTTACACAAAACCGGAGGATAACCCTCACCGCAAACTTTGTTCGGAGGAATCGGCAGTGGTGCTTCTCAGTGAACTCGTTAAAGCCGATGGTTTATTAAAGACTGCCTTTTCCACGCGCATTGTGCTTGAGATGGTTTTAATAAAGGTTAGTTTTCTTTCCAGCCTCAGACCAATTGCAGGGTTGATAGAAGAGTTTAAATCTATAAGCGGTAAAACTACAGTTGCGCCATCTGCCATATCTCCTCAAAGAGAAATGCCCGACAGTGTCCCTGTTGAAATCGCAAAACCTGAAACCAAAGTTGAAAAGATGCTTGATAGCAGCGTTCAACCCAAAGCTGAAAACGCTAAGACGGCTCCAGAGGCCGATGAACCACCTATAGAAATTTTTAAAAGTCCTCCCCAGACATCATTAAGCCCGTGGGAAAAACTGCTTGATATTATAAGTGATGAAAACCCTCCGCTGTGGTCAAAGCTGAAAGAGGCAAAAGTGGAGGTGTCTGAGGGCACTGTGACGCTCACCTACAGTACCACCGGTTGGAGGCTGTATAAGGAGTCGCTTTTAGAACAGGCCGGATATGTGGAGGGGATCTTAGAGAAATTAACCGGCGCTAAACACAAATTGATATTTAAGGAAAACACAAAAGCAGTTAAACCCAAGGCTGACTTAAAGAAGGTTGCGCTCTCAGACCCTAAAGTGAAAGAGGCAATGGATCTCTTTGATGCAGCCTTTGTAAATGTAGAACCATTAAATAAAGATAAGTAAAATAAAAAAAACGTATGGAGGAAATAATGTCCAAAAAAATGCTTGGCAATATAATGAGAGAGGCGCAGAAGCTACAGGAAAAGATGGTGAAAATGCAGGAGGAGGCCAGCCAAAAAACTGCAGAGGCCAGTGCCGGAGGCGGCATGGTCACTGCTGTTGCAAGCGGAGCAGGCGCCATAGTGTCAGTCACAATTGACAAAGAGGTGGTTAACCCTGATGATCTTGAGATGCTTCAGGACTTAGTCGTAGCAGCATGTAATGAGGCGTTAAAGAGAGCGCACGAACTGGTTCAGGATGATCTGTCAAAGGTAACGGGAGGACTTCAACTGCCCGGAATGGGGGATATTGCCGGTTTGTTTGGCAAGTAGCATATCAAGCATGTCACACGGAATAATTGAAACGCTGGTTAGCGAGCTTATGCGGCTGCCGACAATAGGCAGAAAAACGGCACAGCGCCTTGCCTTCTACATACTGTCAATGCCGGAGGATGAGGCAAAATCCATCGCGAGGGCAATTTTGGATGTTAAGGAAAAGGCGCGTCTTTGCAATGTTTGTTTTAATATCTCAGAGGAGGAGACCTGTCAGCTTTGTAAAGACAACTCACGTGACAGCGGTAAAATATGTGTGGTAGAAGAGCCCGGTAACGTCTCGGTTATAGAGAAAACCGGCCTTTTTAACGGCCGTTACCACGTGCTCCACGGCAGCCTGTCGCCAATAGACGGCATAACTCCCGAAAAACTTAAACTTGAGGCTCTCTCAGACAGAGTGAAAACGGGCACAGTGTCAGAGGTCATCCTTGCCACAAACCCTAACACCAAAGGGGAAATGACTGCCCAGTACATCGCCAACCTCCTAAGACCATATAAAATAGTAGTAACAAGAATTGCCTACGGCCTTCCCATGGGTGGAGACATAGAGTTTGCTGATGAGGTAACTATGGGAAAATCCTTTCAAGGCCGCAATGTGATTTAAACAATGTCTTTTCCTCAAATCCCTGTGTTATCATAATGTAATGGTCGCCGTGAAGGAGAGACAAAGTGCATCAAAAGTATGACTTAACTCTCAAGAAATTACTAAAAGATATACCGGCTAAGTTTCTTAAAATTCTAACCGGATATGAGACCGGGAAGTTTCTTGACATTCAATTGCCAAACATTCAGTATTGGCTACCGGATTTAATTATTGAGCTGCCTGACTGCAGCATTTTGCATATAGAGATTCAAAGCGCCTCAGATGGCACGATGTTAATGCGGATGTATCTGTATTCGGCTCTTATTTTTAGCCAGTATGGGAGAATGCCGAGACAAATTGTTTTGTACGTAGGTAATAAACCCCACAAAATGAAAAATGAGATAGGTACATATTCATACGAGATAAAGGATATCCGTGACATAAACTGTTCTGAACTGCTACAGAGTGATAAACCTGAGGATACGGTGTTAGCGCTTCTGTGTAACTCAGACAATATGGATGTTACTATAACCAAAATTTTAGAAAAGTTATCCACATTACCGATAAAAACAATGAATGATTACATAGTAAAATTGTTGAACATTGCAGATTTACGGAAATTGGCTGACAAAGTAAAAAAGGAGGTAAAAAATATGCCTATAACTATTGATGTAAGAGAGAGCACGCTTTTTCAGGAAGGGTTGATTGCGGGAAAACAAGAAGGGCTGATTACTGGAAAACAAGAAGGGCTGATTGCAGGAAAGCAGGAAGGGTTATTTGAGGGCAAGCGGCAAGGGTTACTTGAGGGAATTGAGTTAGGACTTGAACTCAAATTTGGCTTGGCCGGACTGGATTTAATGAACATAGTCAGAGCAGTAAATACTCTGGATAAATTAGAGGAATTCAAAAATCTTATTAAAACAGCCAGCTCCGTTGAGGCATTGAAGGAGTTTTTGTCTAAAAGTGTATGAGAAATCTAATAAACATCCGTACAACACCATACGCAAAGGAGGGTATTATGCGAATACTAATAGCAGAAGACGACTTTGCAAGCCGTACAATGTTACAGCGATTTTTGGAGGACTATGGTGATGTGGACGTTACTGTAAATGGTGAAGAGGCTGTGGATGTTTTTAATCTTGCCATAGATGATAACGAACCTTATGAGCTTATATGCCTTGATATTGTAATGCCGGAGATGGATGGGTTAAAAGCATTAAAGGCTATTCGTGATAAGGAAAAGAGCATGGGAATTACATCTGATACAGAGGTTAAAATTGTCATGACCACATCTAAGGATTCTACTAAAGAAGTGATGGATGCATACTACTGGAGCGGCTGCAACGATTATCTCGTAAAACCAATTGATCTGCAAAAACTGGCCGCATTGCTTGAAAAGTACGGCTTTTCTAAAGAGTGAGGAAATATTAATGAATTAATTTTTTTCAATCCTTACGAGTTTCTTAAAAAATAATTAATTGCAAACTTGCCTGATGCTTTGGTAGTAATGGCATCGACAATACCTCCGATAATACCGCCAACTAAAGGGGCTGCTTTAGCGATATTCACAAGACCGCCCCGTCCAAATCTGGTTAGCAAACGAAAGCCCACAGCCTGATTAATTTTTGTGATTGTCACTCTGGATATTCCCCTTACAGCGCTCGCCATTTGTGTATTAGTTATAAGTAAGCCTAAATCTTTCATAATGTTAGCTGAGGCGCTGCCGCACAAACAAAGATATACCAGTGATTTAATTTCATCTGTCCTTATGTCATGGCCCCCCATAGCTGCAACTGCCGCAATCATACGGATTTGCAAGTATAAAATAGAAGCCAAATTTGCCGGTATTGCAACAGGCAGCGTTATGATGCCCCCAATGCCTGTAACAAAACCTGAAACTCCCGCCTTGGCTACTTGTATATTTACAAGCCGCTTTGCTTTTACCTCTGTTGAGCCGCAGCCACTTAAATAATTCCGAGCAAGTTCTTCAGCAGTTTCAAGCCCAGGCAGCCCATTAACAGAGCGCTCATAGCAATAATCCAGAGTTTTCATTAATATTCCTTCATTTAGTTCAGTCATGCCTCGTTTCTCCTTAGCAAAGACGACCGGCTGGCCACCTCTACTGAATTGCACCCATGGGTTTTGCAAGATACTTTTCCATATCCACTAAAACCTTCTTCGATTCAAACTGTATATTTTCTATAAAAGTATGAATTTTTGCCTCATCTTCAAATTTGCCATTCATTTTTATGAGAGCCGCCTCCATCCTAAATGCTTCACTTTTAAGAGCTGTAGCGCCAACATTGGCAGACATTCCCTTAATCAAATGAATCTGCTTTTTTAACCCCTCTAAATTTCTCGCTTCAAACTGAGTTTTAAGAAACTCTATCTGTTGCGGCGCATCCTCAACGAAAGCCTCCCACATATCTCTGAGAATAACCTCATCATTATTAACTCTTTTTAGCGTTTTCTTTATGTTTAAAGACATGGCAGAGGTCCTTTGAGCCGGTAATGTATGTTGTGCCGGAGGAAAATCATCAGGGATGATTTCCGGAATTTCAATGCCTGTCTGCACACCTGCTGTGTATTTGTTAATTAATGCGTATAAATCATTAGCCTCCATTGGTTTTGAAATATAATCAGTCATGCCGGATTCCAAACATCGCTCACGGTCTCCTCTTAACGCATTGGCTGTCATTGCAATGATTGGCACATCTCTGTTTATCTCACACTCTTTTGAGCTTCTTATAAGCCTTGTCGCCTCTAAACCATCCATCTCCGGCATCTGAACATCCATGAGAATTAAATCAAACCGGATTTTAGCTGTTACATCTGCCACCTCACGTCCATTTCCAACAACTACCGGCATAATCCCGTGCTTTTGCAAAAGTTTGACGGCAAGTGTTTGGTTTACTATGTTATCCTCAGCTACCAAAATATTAAGAGACCTTCTTGAACTTTGCACCATATGGCGAGTCAGAAGCGGCGCCAGAGGGTTATCCCAATTCTCGGTTAGCAAAGAGAGTATTTCCATTAAGTCAGATTTATAAATTGGTTTAACCATAAACCCAGAAATGCCAAGAGCCCGACACTGTGCATCATCTCCTTTTAACCCGGCAGATACAAGCAAAATTATTTTAACCTGCGATATTTTTTTCAAAGCTCTCACAGTTTTAGAAAATGTAAAGCCGTCCATGTCTGCCAGTTCGAAATCTAACACTACGATGTCATACTCCACAGGTGAAAAGTTAAGCTTACCAATTGCCTCATAACCGTTTGAAGCAGTGTCAACATAAAGACCCTCGCTGCGTATCATTTCGGCTGTCTTTTTGCTTAAAGCAGTATTGCTGTCAACTACAAGTATGCGCTTTGTGTTGAATTCGATCTTTTCCACTTTTGGGGTGTCTGACTCAGATTTTGATAACACCGTAAATTTGGAAGTGAAACAGAAAGTACTGCCCTTGCCAGGTTCGCTTTCCACCCATATATCGCCGCCAAGCATTGCCACCACTTTTTTCACTATCGCAAGCCCCAGCCCTGTACCTTCATATTTTTTAGTTGAGAAACTCTCCACCCGGGTAAAACTGTCAAAAATTCCGTCTAAGTTTCCTGCCGGAATTCCTATTCCGGTATCAGATATTGAAAAAAATACCATCTGAGTTTCTTCGTTAGAAGGCATGTCTGTATTTAAGACTTTATGAGCTAAATTCACTTTCAACTCTATTTCACCTTGCTCTGTAAACTTCACTGAGTTGCCAATCAGATTAACCAGCACCTGCCGCAACCTTCCGGCATCTCCTTTTAGTGCAGTTTGCACATCTGGTGAGATTTCAACACTAAGACTTACCCCTTTGTTTCTTGCAGTAATTGCAAGGGGTTCAACTGCGGTTTTTATAGTGTTAAGCAAATCAAAATCTGTTTCCTGTTTTTCCATTTTACCGGCTTCTATCTTGGAGAAATCCAGTACGTCGTTTATAAGATTAAGCAGGTGGTTTGACGAGTCCTTAACTATGTTGAGATACTCTCTTTGCTCGCTGTCAAGGAGAGTATCCAGTGCAAGGTTAGTCATTCCGATTATGCCGTTCATAGGAGTGCGAAACTCATGGCTCATGCTGGCTAAAAATGTGCTTTTTGCCCGATTTGCCGCCTCTGCCGCCTCTTTCGCTTTGAGTAACTCCACCTCGGTGTCCACATGTTCTGATATCTCATTTAGCAAAAGTGCGGTATATTCGCTAAGTTTGTGAGTTCTTTTCTCCACCTCTCGTTCTAACTCTTCAGTTTTACTCTTAATTCCTTTTTCACACTGCTTGCGTCTTTTTATATCTGTCAACATCATCGCATTGAATACACCCAAAAAAGATAAAACAATTATTATCAGAAATACATATAAAATATCTTTGAAAACATCTTTGTTAACCGATGAAAGATCCACAAGTAAATGTATATGCCAATTACTCTCCTTACTTTTTGATTCCTCCATAATATATTCAACATCGGAATATTTATCATTTGTGGAACTCTTTTGGCGGAGTGTCACTATATGTAAATCATTTTTCTCGATTGATTTCACTATTGGAAGCGGCGGTAATGGATTTGCACCGTATTGCTTGCTGTCTTTAATTTTTTGTAAAATCTGGTCTGACAATTTATAAATACTGTGGAACAGGTATTCTTTTTCATTTGAGGTAAAAACAACATCATTATTATCCACAAGCAGCAATATTCCTTTGACTTCATGCGTTTGCGGCTCAAAAAATTTCAAATCAAATTTGATCACAGCCACTCCAACTATATCTTTACCATCAGTGACAGGATATGCAGAAAAATACCCAAGTTTATTTGTAACAACGCCAAGGGCAATAAATGCGTTTGCTTTCCCTTTAATTGCACTCTGAAAATATTCCCTGAAAATATAATTTTTACCAATAAAACTTTCAGCAGATTTGAAGTTGCTTGATGACAGCGTAAGTCCGTCTTTGTTGATTATATAGGTTACAGCACCGTTAACAGAGGAATTAAACACCGACAGGTATTCATTCAGTTTATTGATTTCAGTTGGATGCTTACAAAACTCTATGACTGAAGGATTTTCAGACAGGATTCGCGTTTGTGTAGAGTAGTTATTTATTTTGTCTGACAAGTAGAATTCGTATATGTGTAATTGTTCCAACGCTCCTTCGTGAAGCTCTTGCATTGTAACGTTTTTTGCCAAAACGGCAGTGATTACCAGCGCAATCAGGCTAATTATTATATAAAAGATTAGAATAAGAGGGTGTTTTTTAAACATTTCATCTTTTACATTTTTTATATATGCCTTCATCTTCTAAAATATCCTAAAACGGCAAAAGTTCTCAAACTGTGAAGTGCAACCTGCAGGATTGCTCAAACGGAGGGGTATTATTTTCGGCCCGCGATAGATAGATAGATAGATAGATAGATAGATAAAGTGCCGATTAATCAGGCTCTTCTTGTTAGAACAACAAAACACTATTTGCAAATCCCCCCATATTTCCTATTAATTTATTACAAAAGCAGAGCATAAGTCAAGGAGAATGTTAACCCCAAAACCTTGACGTAATTGTAAAGCAAAATGTTACAATTTAAGGGTGAGACAAATTGCATACAGCGGGTTGTTAATTTAAGGGGAAAAATGGCAAACATCTTACTGATACAACCTCCACTTTACAAGAATGAATACTGCAGCAGAGGCTCCGAACACACATTGAGCCTTTTACCACCGTTAGGACTTGCTTATATTGCAGCTGTTTTATTAAAAAATGGACATAAGTGCGAAATCGTTGATGGAATTGCCACGCAGATTTCTTTAGACGATCTGTGTAAAAAAGCCCTCTCTTATGACATAGTGGGGATAACATCAGTGAGTACTTATGCTTTGCGCGTTAAGCAGATTATACAAATGCTCAAAAATAAGTCAGAGTCCATTCCAATTATTGTCGGAGGGCCGCACGCAAATGTACTCCCTGAGTCAGTATTAAATCATGGTGCAGACTATGTCGTACTTGGTGAAGGTGAATTCACTATGCTTGAGTTGGTTTCTGCTCTGGAAAATAACAAAGATGTCGAACAGGTAAACAATATAGCATTTTTAAAGGATGGCAAAATCTTTAAGACACAAAGACAGTCTGCAATCATAGATATGGATAGTATTCCCCTGCCAGCAAGAGACCTCTTACCAATGCACCTATATAAATGCAGTGGTGCAAGATCTAAAAAGCAGCCATCTCATTCAGTTTTTACCTCCAGGGGCTGTCCCGGCACCTGTACTTTTTGTAACAAAAAGTTATTCGGTACTAATATCCGGTATTTTAGTGTAGAAAGGATAGTTGAGGAGTTTTTCCTTCTTAGGGACAAGTATAAAGCAAAGGACATTGCTATCTGGGATGATAATTTTCTAAGTAACCATAGCACCGTTCACGCAGTATGTGATGAGCTAACCAGAAGGAATTTTAATACAACATGGTCTGCTGAGGCCAGGATTGATACGGTCAATAAAGAGCTTCTTACACATATGAAAGCAGCCGGTTGTGACTTTATAGCTTACGGCATTGAATCGGGCAGCCAAAAAGTTCTTGACAATATGAATAAAAAAATAACCTTGGATCTGGTGAGAAACGTAATCAGGGACACTCAGAAGGTCGGGATTCCAATTCGCGGCTATCTTATGATGGGGTTACCCAATGAAACGGTTGAGGATATAGAGGCAACAATAAGATTTGCGATAGAGTTAAATATAGATGTGGCGTCATTTACATTATTTGTACCGCTACCTGGCACAGTGGAGTATATAAGGGCTCAGAAATCAGGGCAATTTGACCCTGATTATTATCTGAAAAAGGTTTACCCGGAGTTTAACTTTCCTGATGAGGCTATTTATATCCCTGAGGGAATGACGTCGGAGCAGCTTTTGAAATTACATCGCAACGCTTATAACCGTTACTACCTTCGCCCCAGAATCGTTTTAAAAAACCTGTTGTCCATAAGAAGCGCTTCTGATGTTACAAGATACGTTGAAGGCGGTTTAAATATCATCAAAAATACCTTAAGCAAGTTCTAAATGAGTATTGGCAATAAAATGGTTATAGTGATTCCTGTATTTAATGATTGGGATAATGTAAGCTTGTTACTGCCTCTTATCAGTTCAGCTCTTAAAGAAGCCAATGACGCCGAAAATTGCGAGATTTTGCTGGTCGATGACGCCTCCACTATCTCTTTTAAGAGTGGCTTTTCTGTTAATGAATTCGCACACATAAAGAGTATAAAAATACTAAGATTAAAAAGAAATATAGGCCACCAAAAGGCCATTGCAATGGGTCTTTTTTATATACATCGTAATTTAGCTCCCAAAGCTGTATTGATAATGGATGGTGACGGCGAGGATAATCCTTCTGATCTACATAAATTAATAAACACTTGTGTTGAGAACAATTATGAAAAGATAGTCTTTGCTTTTAGGAATAAGAGATCAGAGGGGTATCTTTTTAGGATTTTTTATTTGTTTTATAAAATGATTTTCAGGCTCCTGACTGGTGTTAGTATTCGGATTGGTAATTTTAGCATTATTCCGGGCCAATTATTAGGACAGGTTATTACCCTTTCGGATATATGGCGGCATTACGCATCGGGAATTATGAAATCAAAGATAAACCGCATAGAAATTGCTGTTGACAGAGCAAAAAGGTTATGCGGTGAATCAAAGATGAATTTTACTGCTCTTATAATGCATGGTATAAGTGCTATTTCCGTTTATGGAGGTGTAGTGGGAATAAGGTTGTTGTTATTTTCTTTATTGGTAGCAATGACTTGTTCTGTTTTAATTTTTGTTACTGTTTTTATTCGGTTCTTTACAACATTAGCTATTCCAGGCTGGGCAACAAACGTGGTAATGACATTATTTGTCATCATTTTACAAACTATGCTCTTTATCTTATTTTTTATCTTTGTAATCTTCCAAAACATAGACTATAACCTCTCCTTTACGATTGAGAAAGAGTATGACTATCTTGTCGATAAAGTGACTGATGTGACATGAGTGCAGATTATTCATATGTTGGCACAGAGTTGGAAATTTTTAATGAAGCTGTAAACTGGAAGAGATATTTTACAGAGAAAATTGAACCATTCCTTGGCAATAATGTTTTAGAGGCAGGCGCAGGAATAGGCGGAACAACTAAGGCTCTGTGCCGGAAACACCATCATAATTGGGTTTGTATTGAACCGGATGCAGTGCTTGCTGACCAAATTAAGCAAAAAATAAGCAATGGCATATTGCCCTCTAATTGTAGTGTAAGAAATATGTTTGTATCCGATCTGCCTGAAACTGAGACGTATGATACTATAATATATATTGATGTAATTGAGCATATAAAAGACGATTTTAAAGAAATAGAAATGGTTGAGAGATTATTGAAAAAGAACGGTTTTTTAATTATACTTGTTCCTGCATACATGATTTTATATTCTGAATTTGATAGTAACGTTGGGCATTATAGAAGATATAACAAAAAAACCCTTCAGCGGATTATACCGGAAACCTTTAAAACTGTGCAGTTATTGTATCTTGATTCAGTTGGATTACTTGCATCTTTGGCTAATCGCTTATTTTTCAGGCAAGAGATGCCGTCAATGCAACAGATAAATAAGTGGGATAAGTATATTATTCCTATATCTAAAATAACTGACCCTCTGGTTAAATATAAAGCCGGACGCTCACTTGTTGGGGTATGGCAACATATTTGAGTATAGGTGTTGATGCAATTTGGCTTACGTATGTATGTGCAAAAAAGTTGACAAAAAACCTTCTGGAAATGATATAACGAGGTTGTATGAAAATGCCAGCGCGTATTAATCACAGGCAGCTTTTATTTTCTACTATCGCTTATCTGATTCCATTTTTTCTTGTAATAGCATACGACAAGATAATTCTGTCACGTCTATGGTACGTATCACCAGGTGATTGTGTTACAGGTAATTATGGTTTAGGTTTAAATTGGCTTACTTTGGATCCGTTAACTATTTTTCATTTGCCAATGTATTCGTTTCAGGAATTATTTGCAATTATAATTAAGTTCATGGGATTTCCCGATGATTTTGTAGTCACAGGGTATCTGCAGAAATTCAACAACATCGGGATAATTATCAATATCCTGATTTTAATAGCAACAGCCGTTTGGTTTGCTTATTTTGCGAACCTCTTGAAATTAAACATTATTGCCGTTTTCTTGTGTGGGCTGTTGGTTGCCTCAATGCCTGCTATCACTCTTATAATCACCTCGTGGTATGCACCTAATTTTACAATCGGTATCTTGTTAATACCCACTGCACTACCAATATTACATGCAATCTATACCGGCAAATTCCACTTAAGAAGTTTTTTTGCTGCTCTTGTCGTTATCGGTTTCTGTTTTTCTAACCATTTTTCCACAATGATTGTTCCTGTTGCCCTGATTATCAGCATATCTATTAGTTCATACGATAAACTTAATATTGTAATAAGCACTAACAAGGAAAATTTCGGAGCCAAAACATTTCTCGTATATTTGTTACACTTTGTGTTTATTGTAGATATATTTGTTGCCATTTTGTATTATCCTACGTTTTTTTCAATTTCTAAAAATTATTTCATTATTGTTTCGTTAGTAACGATATCATTATCTCTTACTATTTTATTATCATTGTATTACCTTAAAAGAAGAAAGCCGTTTGTTGCAAATTTAATTAAATATGTAAGCACACCTTTACTGGCAGGTTGGGCATTAGGCGCTAATTTTTTTATTCCTTATTGGGGAATAAGTGCCTCAAAAGCTTTTCTGTATAAGGGTATGGCTGACCCCCGGCTTCCTTTTACTGAGGTTTTAAGGAGATTGGATATATTTTATTTCGCTAAACAATTGTGGTGGAACTGGATAATTCTTTTGCTACTATCTTACGGAATATTTTTTGGCATTAAATTGTTATTAAAAAAAAACAGAACACATAGAATTGCTGTTTTTGTTCAATTTGTAGTTACTTTAACTATACTGCTCAATATTCTTATTGCTATGAACGTCACCATGGTAGGAGATAAATTAATAACCGGTAATGAGGTCAGGTATTTTGTACCGATGCTTTTTATTATCCCGATTTTTGTATATTATTTATTTAAAATTAAGCCAATCGGATATAAATTCATAGTTTGTCTGCTTTTTGTCCTTTCGTCGTTGTCCTTTTATGAATACATAAAGTATATAAATGCTGATAATGCAGAAGCTAATGCTCAGTTTATTCAAGCTGATAAGATTATAGATCAACATTTAGATAAGTATCCAAATGCAAGTATTATTTGTAAAAACACTTCTGTACCTGAAAGATGCGCCATACTTTCAGCCTTTCACAACTATCGCACACCTAAGAGCTTTGATAAGTTGAAGTTGACTGACTTGAGTAAACATAGAATAGTCTATTTCCATTGTACAGACGAAAATTCAAAAAAAGCTGAGTTTGCTAAGTTTATAAGAACTAATAATTTTACTAAACCCATACTCGTTTTACCTGAATCTTATGTTATTGAGTAAACCTCCGCATCTTATTTTAAGTGCTATAGCTTCATACAATCCATATTAGCGCAGCCACTTAAACACGGTGAGCAGTCTATGGTTTTTCTAACAATTTCCACATTATGGCCCAGTGGCCGCCACTGGGAGATGTCGTTAATGCCTCCACAAAACACTACTGTTTTCACACCCGCGCATCCGGCAATATGGGCACTCAGTGATTCCACCGTAAATATACATTCAGCTTTTTTGTAAAGGAGATATAATTCCCTTATACTTAACTTTCCCATCAGGTTAACAGCGTCTCTTTGCATGTGCTGTATTATATCCGAAAAGTACGGCAATTCGGAATTTGTGCCTGTAAACACTATTTTGTATGCCAACTCTATTTTCTCAATTATACGTGCCCATGACTCCGGTGACAGCATCTTTCTTGTATCCCCCGCACCGGGATGGATAACCACAAAGGGGCCGCCGATTGTGTTATTAATTATGTTGGTAACTTTTTTTTCATCAGTAGATTCCGTGTAGAGTTCATACTGGAGTTCGCTCAGTTTGGAGGTAATAGCTGCAGCATTCAGTACCTCAAGGTAGTGTTCCACCTCATGGTGACCCAGTGTCCATTTGGCTTTGTAGTCTAAAAGCTCACCAAAACCTCCTGTTGAATGCCCTGCTATGTATTTGACACCTCCCAGACGAAGGAGAGTGAGCAAATTACCGCCATAAGCTCTCAGCACAAAAGCTACGTCGTATTTTTTTACACGTAATATCATAAGCGCCTTTAAATAATCAAACACATGTTTTATAATTTTTGCCGGAAAATTTTTGCTTTTTCTGTTTAACATAAAATGATCGAGCTTTATGATTTTTCTGATAAAGGGATTGCCCTTTAGTATCTCAACCGCCCAACTGCCGCAGAGGACGTCAATTTGGCAGGACGGATAAGTGTGTTTGATAAGCTGCAGAACTGATGTCATCATTAGGACATCACCGGCATGGTCGGGTTTGACAATGAGGATTTTATTGATGTGTTCCGGTATATTTCTTTTTTTGAAAAGAGGGGTGGTTAGTAAATCAATTAATTTTAATAATATGATAACCTTTTTGTTTAGGTAGAGGTAACCGTAGTTTAGCGGATTTTTTTTGGTTTTAGTCATAGGGTTGTAGAGTAAAGGGCGAATAATTATTCGCCCCTACCTGTGCGGGTGGATTAATCTTGCATAATGGGTTATTCCTGTCAGAATCCCAATTTAATGGATTGCCCTGAATGTATTCCCTGATTTTGTTTAATTCATCCTCATTACGGATGATGTGTTCGTAATAATTGCGTTGCCATAATTTACTGGAATATGGCATCCATCCACTTTGTTTTACACCGTCGGAGTATTTTTTTGTCGTCATCGTTTTGAATCGATTCATAATATCCGATAACGTAGGGGCAACCCCCTGTGGTTGCCCATTCTTTAATTTTTGTCCGTTGATATTATCAGGGCAGGCACAGGGGCCTGCCCCTACAATTTCTATTATTCCATGGAAATGGTTCGGCATAACGATATTTTCATGAACACAAAATCCACAATAATGTTGTGGAATACCATTCCATACCATTTGAATCATCTTTCCCGCATCGGTTAAAACAATGTTCCCGTTATTAATTTCACCAAACAAACACTCACGGTTTTGTGTGCATAATGTTATAAAATATGCACCTGCCTGAGAATAATCATATCCCTTCAGACGCATTGATTGACGATGCTGGATTTCATGGGTGTTTATCATATATTTTTTAGCCGCTACTTGTCCCCGCTGCTTGTTGATTTCTCTTTTTGCCTGTTTCTGTTACCATTTCTACCTGGGGACAATTTGTCCCCAGATAGGCGCCTAATTCTATATCCCTTTTTCTGAGTTTTTTCAGGTAATCGGTTGGATTTATTGAACCAGAAAGCGCTTCTACAACATCAATTACCGAGAAATACCATGTCTCTGTCTTTTCATCGTAATAACGCCTAATTTTTTTACTTTCAAAAACGGCTAATGTCTTGTCAGTCATTGCTTTCCCTCCCCTGTGCTCTTTTTATTCCTTCTCCATGCGGTATTTTATATCGTAATTAATTATGAAATCCAGTTCTTCGTGGATGTCGTTAACATTACAGCGTGGATTATCTCTGTCAGAATCCCAATTTAATGGATTGCTTTGAATATATTCCCTGATTATGTTTAATTCATTCTCATTACGGATGATGTGTTCATAATAGTTACGTTGCCATACAGGAGTTGTCGATGTTTGGCGCAATTTATTTATGTTTTTGGTTGTGACGGACTTAAAACCTGAAATCAAAGAACCGATTGATTTTTGTTTTGGACCACTGTGTTTTCTCGTAGGGGCGACCGGCGGGTCGCCCATTGCATTAATAACCACAATACAATGAAAATGGTTTTGCATTATTACAAATTCGTCTAATACTATTTCAGAGCGGAGTTCGGTGGATTTAACCCATTCATCCCGTACTATTATTCCGTATTCGTTCAATATTATTTCTGGGCGAACGCCGTTCGCCCCTACATGATTTCCGTTCACACTTGCCATTCCACCAAACAAACACTCGCGGTTTTGTGTGCATATTGTTATGAAAAATGCCACCGACTGAGAATAATCATATCCCTTCAAACGCATTGATTTACGACTCTGCCCCTCCTTGCTGTATTTCATATGTTTTATTAATCTCCGTTTGTAGGGGCGACCGGCTGGTCGCCCTTTTTTGTCATATCATGGGCGAATGCCATCCGCCCCTACGTTCTAATATCCTTAAGAAATCTTATATCCTCTTTAGTAACGCATCCAGTAAGGTATATAAGTGAAAAAAACGCTCCAACACCAACCGCAGCCTCCGCTATCCACGGTAAAAATCCCTTTATAATATAACACAGCAAGCCGCAAACCAGAGTTATAAGTATCAGTTTTAAGTAGAGCAGCAGGTTGAAAGCACCTTTTGTATTTTTATTAATTACATACATCCGGACAATAAAAACACTGTAGATCGTAATGAGTGCGGCATAGGCGCTCCCAAAGCCATGCAATATAGGTATCAGAAAAAAATTTAATATTATATTAATTGAAACTGCAATAGTCATGGAAACACACGCAAACCACTGTCTCTCCGTTGCCTGAAGCGTTATGTCCGTTAGATGGTTAAGAAAAACAGCCGGCACAATCCATATCAAATACATAAGCATACCGGCACTGTCTGAAAACTTAGCACCAAATAACAAGGCAATCACCTCGGCTGAGTTAACCGTAGCGATAAATGATATACATAAGCCCAGAGTCAGAAGCGGTTTAGTCAGCTGGTTAATGAAATCTCCGACAGAGCCACGTTTTGCTGCCCATAGGTTTGCCATCTTTGGAAAAGCCGCCATTGTTAAACCGCTTGGGATAAACATGCCGACAAGGACTATTTTGTAGGCTCCGTTATATAATCCAACGGTGGCAAGAGTTTCATACTTTGAAAGTATAACCTTGTCAATATTAAAAATCACCTCACCCATAAAGGCAGCTAAGGCAAACGGTATGGATTTTCTTAAAATTGCCAACATTTTAATACTGCTGCTGTCGCCATCTGTCGTATAATTATGAAAATACCGTTTAAAAATAAACACAGACATAAGCACTACTAAGGCGCCCGAAAACAGATAGGGAAGCATCAGATGAGGCATTTTTACGCCAAACACCAGGAGCAGCAAAATGCCTGCCGCACTTAGGAATCTAAATGTAATTGTTATACCACTTTCGACCTCCATTCTTTCAATGCCCATAAACGGAGCTCTCAGAATTGATGATGTATAGACAAACGCCGTAGAAAGTGAAAAAATCAGTATCCCGTAAAACTCCTGTACGCCATATCCACTTGCATATGCCGTAGTGAGAGAAACGATTACCGCAAACACACACAGAACTATACGCAACGTAATGATTTTATTTAAATATCTCCTGTCAATTGCTCTGGTCTTTCCAATCTCTTTAATTAAAAATGTCTGAAGCCCGCCGTCATAAAAATAGTAAAAGAGAGCGACAAAGGACATTGTAAGCGAGTACAAGCCAAACTCAGCAGCGCCGAGTTTTCTTGTAATAAACACAATAATAAGCAGACTTAAAATTTTCTCTGTTATTTGTGAGGCCGTTAGAAATGATATGTTTCTAAGTAGTGCCATTATTTGTAAAAAGCCACTTCTATCATCTGCCGACCCTCTCAGCCTTTTTCTTTGCAATTGCAAGATTAGTGAGAGCCTCTTTAAAATCCGGCCGTATTGAAATGGCTTTTTCAAAGGATTTTATAGCACCCTGTATATCTCCTTTTAGCATAAGAGCGCTCCCCAACCCGTTAAAGGCTTCAGCAGACACGGGGGATATATTTAAAGCCGCTGTGAAAACATTAACCGCCTCATCAAATCGCTTTTCATAAATAAGCACATTGCCAAGGTTAACCATTGCCTCAGGATAGCCGGGCTGTATCCGGAGAGCTTTTCGATAAGCACTCTCTGCCTCTGTTAATTTACCGGTTGAAGCATAAACATTTCCAAGATAAAAATGTGCTTTTGCATCGTAGGGATTTAGATTTACTGATATTTGCAGGTTTTCTAAAGCCTCTGCCGGTTTGCCGGTATATAAATACGTTATACCAAGGTTGTAACGTAGCAGGGCAGAGTTTGGCGATATCGCCAAGGCTTTATTTAAATACTGAAGCGCTGTATCAAGTTGCCCTCTTGATGACATTATTGTGCCAAGTCCAATGTATGCTTCAATGCAGCGAGGGTTTAACTGTAAAGCAAGATTTAAGTTTTCAAGAGCTTTATCAATTTTCCCCTCATACATGTACGCAATCCCTATGCCGGCTCTGGAATCAGCAAAGTCAGGTTTAATAGAAATCGCCGATAAATAATTGCTCACAGCCTCAGAGATTTTCCACTGTCTTAGCAGGGTATCGGCTAAATTGTTGTATAACACATAGTTGTTTTTCGTTACCGAAATGCCATGCCTTAAAATTGTCTCAGAATTTCTCCAGTAAGAAACCTGCCTGAATGAAATTGACATAAAAAATAGGATTGCGATGACAGCAAATATGGCAGCGACATGGTACTTTGCAAATCTCTCCGTCAACTCTGACACAAGAAAGGCAATTATTATAAACAGTCCGACATAGGATACATACGTGTATCTGTCTGCCATAGACTGAGCACCCGACTGAACTATACCAATAACCGGAGACACTGTAACTAAATAAAAAAACCAGCCGGTAAAAATGTAAGGCTGTTTCCGCTTTTTGAAGCCATACAGAGCAGTAAATGTTATTCCAGTTGCAAGAATCAAGCAAACCACTACTTTCCAAAATGCAATGTTAAGATCGTATGGATACAAGATAGACATGTTTACCGGAATGAATAGTTTTGATATGTATTTTATCAGTGAAGTCATGGCATTACCAAGCCGTGTGAACAAACTAATCGGTATAGCCGTTTCAATCGCTCCTGAGCTTTTCTGCGCTAGGTATGTTACAACAGAAATTGCTGTTGAAAAAAAGAAAAAAGGGATTTTTTCGTAAATTACAGAGAGTTTGCTATCTCTGTCCTTAAACCTTTCTAACGGGTATATATCAATAATTAGCAGTATTAATGGCAAAGATACTGCCATAGGTTTAGACATTAAGGAGAAAATAAAAGCAATTAATGTAAAACTGTATTTTGTGACAGACGGTTTTTTTACGTAAGAAAGATACAGGAGTATGGAAAGGAAAAAGAAAAGTGCATATAGCACGTCTTTTCTTTCTGAAATCCATACAACCGACTCAACGTGCATCGGGTGTGTTGCAAAAGCAAGAGCTGTACATAAACTGATGCCGGTAGTCCTAAATAATCCCTGCATGACATAAAACAGCACTATAGATGATGCCGCATGGAACACAACATTAATAAGATGGTGGCCATAGGCACTTAAACCAAACAGAGAGACTGCCAACATATTTGAAACATCAACCAAAGGAGACCAATATCCATTGGTCATTGTTTTAAATGCCTGTATAAAACCCCCCGTAGTTAATCCATTTAGTACAAGAGGATTGTTGGTTACATAAACAGGGTCATCGTAGTTGATGAAATCAAAATGTACAACCTGAAAATATATTCCCGCTATGGAAAGTAGTATCGCTATAGGTGGCATCAACTTTAAAAGGCAGTTCCTTTTGGAAGTTAACATTATATCAACCTCTCATTGCCGACACCTTTGAGTACAGATGCTCCAGTTGACTATCCTCCAGATCGGTTATTGAGTTGACTCCATAAATTTCGTATATGTAATTGTCGAGCCCCTTCTTAGTCCAGCCCAGCTCTTTTTTAGTTATAGCCAAAATGTCCGAACATCGTTTTTTTCTGCGCAATAGAATGTCCTTATCAGGTGCAGCTTTTGCCTTTTTTAACTTGCCCTTCCATCTAATCAGGTACGACTCAGCCTTTTGAAATTCTGTCTCCATTATTTGCCTGTAGTAATGAACTTTAAAGTGCTTACTGATGGCATTATACACAGCTGCAAGGCTTTTTGGCTTTCCACTGGTTTCTCTTTCAAGCTCCACTATCTCCTCTGCCAAATCATGAACCTTAGCCGCTTGTGCATCCGTCATATCACCGCTTTTGTATATGTAGCTGTTAGCAGGTATCACGCTGGACATGCCGGTTGCAGCTATCATAAATTCCTTATGCTCAGGCGGTTTGTCAGTCCTAAGAAGGTCGTCAACCGTAATTCCTCCAATATCGGCAAGTTTTATTAAAATATCGGCACGAGGCAGTTCTTTTGCCTTACAATATCCCGATAACCTGCCAGGACTTATTCCCAACACGGTTGAAAGCATCCTGTACGTCAGCTGATATTGAGCCATCAGCTGGGCTATGTAATCACCTATTCTTTTTTTTAAATCCATAAAAAATCAATCCAAAACATAAAAATTATATTGACACTTTGTTCCTAATACAGTACAATATGCCTATGAATGCAAATATTGACACTTTGTTCCTAATACGAAACATGTATTATATTTTTAAGTTAATATTTGCAGTTGCCTTAACAACTCCTTACGACACGGATAGAGCATTCAATGTCGTATCTGTTCCGATTTCAATAAACGTCAGAACCCTGACTGTTATGTATTTTATACAATTCAAAGGTATTAATCAACGCTTGGGGGCGTTGCAACGGTTTGACAGTTAAAAATGATAAAGGAGGCTAAGAGGTAATGAGTACTTCAGGGGAAATTGAATCATTTTTTGAGATTGACGAAATAAGGACTGAGTTAACTAAGGGGCCGGAGTTTTACACTCTTGATGAGATAGCAAAGATGCTGAGGTTGAGTTATATAACCATGTACCGGCTTGTTGAGATAGGCGATATAGCGGCCTCAAAGGTAGCTGGCAGATGGAGAATAACAAAAAGCGCTTTACAGCATTATCTTGAAAGCCGTCATCCGTTCAATATGGAGGATTAACATAAAATTTTATTTTTACTTGACATTTGCGTATCTTTCTCTGTTTATGTTACCATTGATTATGGCTGATGGCAATAATTATAAGCGTTCACCGTTAATAGCGAACTTTGGCACTGTGGTTGCTCTGCTTATCGGAGGAGCTGTGTTTTTATTGGTCATTACATCCATCATTGTGGCTAAATACACCGGTGTGCATGGCGGCGCTGAGGTTACTTTCAGTAACAAGAGCGTTATAGCGTTTTTTGTCGTTTTTCTGAGTTACGGCTTTGTCGCCATTTTTCTTGTGATGCTTTTTACATACAGGATTTTAAGCCCGTTTAGCAGGCTTATAAACGAAATCCAGGCAATCCTTGCCGGCGACCTGTCAAAGCGGCTCTGCTTACGGGACAGGGATGTGTACCTCATAAGGAATTTTGTGTCAGATGTAAATAAGGTGGTTGACAACCTGCAAACTATGCACATTCTTAAGGATGACCTGACAAAACAGATTGACTCTGAAGGGCAGCAAATAATTTCCATGTTAAATAATCATCCCGCACTTGATGAGGAAACAAAAAACGCTGTGTTTTTATATCATGAAAAGGTAATTTCTATCGTCAAAGGCACGGAGGAATCTGCTGTAGCTCCCCCAGACTTAAGCACTAAGTCTGATACTTAGAAAATAGAATTTCGTTTAATGGAGGCTGATGGGGATTACCTACGAGTTCAGAACTGATAAGGGTGTTTTATTAACCGCAGGGCCGCCTGATGAACAAGGCACCGGAGACGATTCGTTTATATATATAAAACTGCAGGTTTCATCTCAAAGCAAAAAATCGCCTGTTATTTTACCTGATGTTTTACACTGGGGCTTGACAAGGGATGAAAAGGGGAAATGGAATATCCCTGAGGTAGGTTTGTGGCCTGAGGGTTCTCTGAATGTAACAGGTTCAGCACTTCAATCCCCTTTTAAAACTCGCCATGATGATGACTGTAGAGTTAATGAACTTCTGTTAAAAGTTAAAAAAGATACTCCCTATAAGATAATTGAGTTTGTGCTGTATTTTTCCCAAAATAACTTGTGGGATAATAATGGCGGAAAAAACTTCAAAATCAAAATCAGGGATTTTATTGTAAATAAATCTAAAGAAAAAGACTCATCATCAGAAGTTCTGCGCCAATATCCAGCATTTCCCACGGAAACCGACGGTTTTACTTTTAATTTGCCGCCCTACGGTACTCTGTACGCATCCTTAGATAAGTCGTCATCCCAAACCGTGCTCAGCCTCAGCTCTGACATCCCGCCACCGTTAATCCTTCACTGGGGAGTTTCAGAAAGAGGAGGCGGCAAATGGCAAATCCCCGCAGAGTATGAAGTCACAGAGGGAAATACTTTCATTAAAAACGGTTCTCTCGAAAATGAATTTATTGAAAGAAACGGACGTTTTTCTTTAACTATAAAATTTTCCGCCGATACCGCTCCGGTCTGCATTCTGTTTGTTCTTTTCAAACCCGACAAGGGTGTATGGATAAAAAATGGCCGTGAAGATTTTAAAATACAACTTAAAGAGGTTCAGCCACTCGGTGACACTGACCACACTGAGGTTATAGATGAAATTGTATCTAAAGAAACCGGCCCTCAGTCGTGGACCCTGATGCACAGATTTAACTTGTGCCATAATTTCAGCGAGAGAATGTCTAACGACAGAAACGGTTTGTACCTTATGTATATATGGCTCAGGTACTCAGCTCTCAGGCAGCTTGACTGGCAGAGAAACTATAACACGCAGCCGCGGGAGCTTAGCCACGCTCTTGACAGACTATGTCTTAAGCTTGCCTCAATATACGCAGACAGTCCGTCAGTCAGACACATAATACCCATGATACTGTCAAACATTGGCCCGGGCGGCGATGGTCAGCGAATACGTGACGAAATTCTCAACATCATGCACAGAAACAAATTAAAAGAAGTTAACCACACCTTCATAGAACAATGGCATCAGAAGCTTCACAATAACGCAACAGCCGATGATATTGTCATCTGTAAGGCTTACATAGAATTTCAGCGGTCAAACGGCAGCCTTGATGTGTTTTACTCTGTGTTAAACTCCATGGGGGTAACCAGAGAGCGCCTCATGGGTTTTGAACGTCCCATAAAAAGTGACCCTGAGTTTATACCCCATCTTCGGGATGTCCTGGTAAGGGATTTTGAACACTACCTTAAGATACTTAACTCCGTGCATAAGGGGGTAGATCTCGAAAGATGCCGTGATTCAGTCTCATACATATTTGGAGACGATGTCATGGGAGCCCTGAGATTTATTGTTGAAAATAAAGACAGCATGGATATCACTGTGGTTACAAGACTTTTTACCACAATAAAGTGGATACGTCAGCGTATCAGAGGCATTATCGTTTCAGAACGTGACCTTGGGCGTCTTAAGGATTTATTATTCCTGGACCTATCCCTGATGGAGTACCTGCGGGTGTTGACAGAGAGAAACCTTCACGCCAATCTGGGCGGACACACGCTGCTTGAGCTTGTGGATTTGTCTTTAGAAAACTTACTGCTAACTGATTTGCCTCCCGTTGAAAAGGCAAATTCATCCTATGATATCAGGGCTGAAATACAGAGTTGTATTAATCATATAAGAAAAATTAACTCTGTGGAGGGCACCGAATGGGTGCTGAGCTCACTGTCTGTGGTGGAAAGAATAGAGAGATTTGTAGGCTTGTTTGTTGATTTTTATTATAGTGCATTCCAGGCACGGGCTGAGCATTTAGGTAACAGGTTTAATGCAGCGCCCTGGAGTGTCACCATGTTTACAGAGGAGGTGCTGAGGGGGCAGTTTCACTTTGTTGTCTCTCTTTTACTAAGATACCTGAACCGGCTGCTAAGGACTGAAGCGGGGCTCAGGAAGTGGCAGGTACTTAGCCCGTTTGAAGCCTCAGGCATAGTTGAGCTGTACCATACCCTCAAGGAAACAGAAGGTTTTGAGTTTAAGCAGCAAACCGTGATAATAACCGAGAAAGTCTCAGGGGATGAGGATATTCCAGCCGGAGTGACCGCTGTAATATCAGAGGAGATGGCTGACATAGTTTCTCACGTGTCAGTCAGGGCAAGGAACGAACGAATTCTCTTTGCCACCTGTTTTAGCGATGAAATCGTATCCCATTTAAAATCTTTAAAGGGCAAGTACATTTCCCTGTTTATTAATTCTCAGGGAGAAGTCGTTGTAAACGAACTGGAAAAACCTACAGATACGGTTGAAACTAAAAAGCAAACTTCAGTTACACCGTTAAAGAGCAAGAAAAGAGCGGCTAAACCATGTGATACTGCCGATGTAATCAGTGCAGGTGAGTTTACTAAATCGTGTGTCGGCGGAAAGTCTCTAAACCTGATAAAGCTAAAGAGTAAGCTTCCTGGCTGGATAAATCTGCCTGAGTCGGCTGCTGTCCCGTTTGGTGTTTTTGACAAGGTACTTGTCCATCCTTCAAATGAAAAGGTACATGAAAAGTATAAGCTATTAATAGATGATCTAAATAACACCGTAAGTGAAATGCACGCTGAAAAGGTGTCTGCAATCTTATCAAGTCTCCAGTTAACTGTGATGTCTTTAACGCTTCCTGATGATTTTCTGTCATTACTGGCAACAGTGCTTCAGTCATCGGGGCTTCTTGCAGTGAAAAACGGCTCAGATACAGAAACGTTTGCCATCTGCATAAAGCAGGTATGGGCCTCGGTGTGGAATACCCGTGCGTATTATAACAGAAAGAAAATGCAGCTTGACGGACACATAGACATGGCCGTGCTGATACAGAGAGTTATAGAGGCAGATTATGCTTTTGTAATCCACACGGTAAACCCGGTGACGAGAGATTCTGAGGAGATGTTTGCCGAGGTAGTTCTCGGCCTTGGGGAGACTATAGTGGGTAACTATCCTGGCAGGGCATTGAGCTTTACCTGTAAAAAATCCATAGGAGTGCCGGTGGTGTTATCATATCCGGGTAAAAGTGTTGGGCTTTACGGGGGTGGATTAATTTTCCGGTCTGACTCTAATGCAGAGGATTTGGAAAACTACGCCGGAGCCGGACTCTATGACAGCATCATAACGCCGCAACCCAGATGTGTCCCTCTTGACTATTCAACAGAGCCGCTTTTTTGGGATGAAAACCTCAGAAACGACACACTTCTTTCCATAGCCGATATAGGAAAAGCTGTTGAAGAGGCCCTTGGCGCCCCACAGGACATTGAGGGGGTTTACTCAAAGGGCAGATTCTACGTGGTGCAAAGTCGCCCTCAGGTGGGAATTTAGACATTATAATTAACCATATCTCTAAAACAACTACCACAAGATAAAAAATGTCTTAAAGTGAAGTTCTTTACCATATGAGTTTTACTTAGTTCTGAACATTCATATTTCAAGCATAAGATCATTTTAGTCAGTTTTCTTAAACATCCCGTCTGTGGTAGCATAATAGAAGGGAAAATATGGCAACAAGTGTTGAGAGCAAATGGAAAAAAGGCGACGAAATTATAAGGCGTTATGAGGTCATTGACATTAAAGCCGGCGGCATGGGGATTGTCTATATTTGCTATGACCGCAGATTTAAGAAAAAGGTTGCCCTAAAAACCCTTCAACAACAGTATCTAAACAGCAAAACTCTCAGTGCCCGGTTTATGTGGGAGGCTGAGACGTGGGTGCGGCTTGAAAAGCATCAAAATATAGTACAGGCAGAGTATGTTACTAAAATAGAGGATTTGCCGTTTATCTGCCTTGAGTACATAGAGGGGAGCGAAAAGTACGGGGCTGAACTAAAGGGCTGGATAAGAAAAGGCGGTATAGATTTGCCCGGCAGCATCAACTTTGCCCTGCAGTTTTGTAACGGCATGGTGCATGCCTCCGTTAAGTTTAAAGAGATGAGGCGACCGTTTATTTACAGGGATGTAAAACCCGCCAACATTATGGTTACAGCAGATAAAACGGTAAAGATAACAGATTTCGGCCTTGTAAAGCTTGCATTGGAGCCTGAGGCTAAAGCAGACAAAAAACGCACAAATAATGACGAGCCGGAGGATTTTGCTATGACTCAAACCGGTACAATTGTTGGCACTCCTTACTACATGTCACCAGAGCAGTGGCTAAATAAGGAGTTGGATGAAAGAGCTGACATTTATGCGTTTGGCTGCGTTTTTTATGAAATGATTACAGGCGCCCCCCCATTTTCAGCAAAAAACCTGGATGACATAAAAGAACTCCACCTAAGAGCAACCCCAAAGCCTATCCCTGATTTACCAGGCAAACTTACAGCTCTGATAGGCACCTGTCTTAAGAAAGACAGAGAAAAAAGATATAGCAGTTTCAACGTTATACGGGACGAACTCAACGACATGTATCATTCCTTTACCGGTTCAAGGGTGTATCAGGATGACAACTCAGACACCATGAAATCATGGGAGCTTATTAATAAAGGCATATCGCTGTTTAATCTTAAATACTATAATGAAGCTCTTGAGTGTTTTAATGCGGCGTTGAGACTTAAAGCCTCAAATCCGGATGCTTACAGAAGCCGCGGTAGCACATTCCACGCACTAGGGCGGTATGATGAGGCGATAAGCGATTTTAAGGATTCAATACGATTAAACCCAAAATCTGCCGAGACGTATTACAATCGTGGTGTTACCTTTTTTGCCGCAGGCCGAAGCGAAAAAGCTGTGGATGACTACACAAAAGCAATAGAGCTTGATGAAAACTATGCTGAGGCTTACTTTAACCGTGGTGTTGTTTTAAGAAAACTTGGCAAGTTAGACGAGGCCATAGAGGACTACGGACAGGCCATACGTGTAAAACCAGACTATGTTAAGGCCTACCAAAGCCGTGGAAATGCGCACTTTGCCACGGGTAACTACGAGGCGGCTGCGGCAGATTATAAAAAAGCTTATAAATTAAACAGAACTTCACTGGATGCCCTCTTCAATCTTGCCCTTACCTGTGAGTATCTTGAGAAAACTGAGAATGCTTTGCTGTATTGGAAACTTTTTCTGTCTGAGACAAAAAACTCCCCACAGCATAGTGCTAAGGCAGACACTGCCAGGGCTCACATCAAATCTCTCTCATGAGAAACCACTTATCAGGCATTTTGTGTTATAATATGTATTGTGAGTGAAAAAATGTGCCTTTTCAGGAGGTTGTTTAAATGCCGATGTACGAGTATGAATGTTTACAGTGTAAGGATATTTTTGAGATAATACAGAAATTCAGCGATTCACCCATGACAACCTGTAATAAATGTGGCGGAGAGCTTAGGAAACTAATATCTAACACTGCTTTTGTGTTAAAGGGAGAGGGCTGGTATGTGACAGATTATCCCTCTAAGGACAGAAAAGCTGCACTAAGGAAAGAAAAACCTGGCCTCTCATCTAAAGATACCTCAGGCTCCGGAGATAGTTCAAAGTCAGAGGCTTCAACTAAAACAGATACAGCAACTAAGACAGAAACTAAGGACAGCTCAGGTTCTGCTGAATCTGCAAAGACAGTAACTAAATAAACAAATAGCTGTATCACAACATATCGTGAAGTTCTTGTAATGAGGAAATCTTTTTGATATTTGGGACTGTTAGTGGATATTTTTTAGATTCCATATATATTGAGGTTGCACCCACGGTAAGACCGGCATTAATATCAGCGTCTTTATCGCCAACCATAAAAGAGTTTTTCAAGTCAATCTTGAAATCAGTGCGTGCCTTATAAAGCATTCCTGGTGAGGGTTTTCTGCAAGCGCACTTGTCAGCGCTGCCGTGTTTGCAGTAATAGAAACCGTCAAAACCGTATTTTTCTATGAATAAGTTATTTACCTCCCGCACAAACCCTTCATCCACAATACCGCGCGCAATCCCGGATTGGTTTGTGATACCTATCAGCAGATAGCCGTTTTCCTTAAGTTTAACCAGGTCTTCACAGCCTTTAAACGGTTTAAAATCCTTAAAGTCATTCAAATAGTGGGCATCTTCGCAGATTGTTCCGTCACGGTCAAAAAACACAGCCTTTTTCGTACAGAGAATATTTTTTAATGCTTCACTTACCTGTTCAGGCGTTATGGAGGTCATGCACTTAAGGTGGCCATGTGGGCAGGTGCGTTTAAAACACGGTGAACAGTCAAGTGAGTTATGCAGGATTTTAGACGGAAAGCTGAATTGGCAGTCTTTGGGTATCTGTGGCGGCCCGGTAAGCTCAAAAGAGGTTGAGCCAAATATTGCAACCAACGGTGTTGCCGTAGCGTAGGCAATGTGCATGGGGCCTGAGTCATTGGTTATAACGGCGTCACACTCTGAGATAAGAGCGCATAACTGCCTAAGAGTGGTTTTTCCGGTTAAGTCCATACACGTATTTTCTGTGACAATGTCTTTCAATGAATCAACAGGGAGTTTGTTTGCAGTGTCGGTTCCAAAGATAACCACAGAACCGTTAAGCTCAGCCACTATGTGTTTAATCACTGAGAGGTAATTGTTGGCAGGCCAGCACTTTGCTGAGCCGTAAGCAGCCTGAGGATTAATACCAATAACCGGATGCTTAAGCGGTTGAAGGGTTTCTCTTGCCGATAGTCTTTCAGCCAGTGTCAGATATATCCACGGCAGCATGTACGGAGCAACAATACCGGCCTCTATGAGCAGATTTAAATAGTACGACACGTGATGAAGTTTTAGTGTCCGCTCATTTACCGGAATTCTCTGTGTAAGAAGCAAACCTCTTGCGTCTCTGTTATAACCAATTCTTTTTTTTATTCCGGCTAAAAACGTGATAAGCGCTGCATCGAAAGCGTTTTGAAACAGGATTGCCTCATCGAATTTCTCAGCTCGTAACATGGATGAAAGACTAAGCTTACCGAGTAGTTTTTCATGAGCTTTACTGTAACTAATCAGTGCGTCAACATTTGGATCATTTTCAAAAAGAGGCAGTACAGTTTCCTTTGCAAGTACGCTTATACGGTCGTCTTTATGGGCATTTCGTAAAGCCCTTAGTGCAGGAAGCGTCATCACGGCATCCCCAACCCAATTAACCTCTCTTACGAGAATATTTGAAGCCACAGACAATTCAAACAATGGAGGATGGGGTATCTCTGCGTAACCATGACTGATGATTTGGTAAAACCATGCATAACAGGCCCAGAAACATGTAACTTAGCATTTCGGTCACGGACGACCATTCCTGCAATATGTAGTGGCCGACTATAAGGCTCAGGAACAAAGCGAACCACCCATAGACGGTAAATTGTTTATGTTTATTGCTGAGTAAAGCCAAACCAAGGGAAATCTCGATATAGGGTATTAATGACAGATACGTGTTGACTATAAATGGCGGCAGTTTGATCCTCAAATTACCTTGAAATAGTTTGGAGTAATATTCCAGAAATCCGCCATGACTGAAAAATTTACTTGCAGCTGCCGTAAGCAATATTACTATCATTGTCAGCCGAACAATGCGCTCAGCATCTTTAAATACTATTTTATTCATCACTTTTTCAGCATTTAAAGCAATGTCTTGCATTCTTTAACGGTTACAACCAGTACTCCTCGTGCCCACGGGAAATTCTCTTTAACCTGCCGTGCGAACTCTCCTTCTATTTGTACCTCACCTGTGCCTTCTATACAGCAACCCTGCCCAGGGCCATAGGGACCCTGTATTTTTCTTGTAGCAATCAGTATCTTTATTCCATTGTTCGTCTTAAGGTTGGATTCGGTTGTTTTATAGAAGCCTGCCGGAATCAAAAGCAATTGAACATCATTTATATTTACTTCTTTAATATACTCACCCCAGGTGCCTACTACGTGAGGCTCACCATTGTTCCAAGTTATAATGGCAGCGAATTCCGTGTTTTCCAGTACCGTCTTACACGTTTCATTTAATTTATCCATTCTGAGTGCTCCTTAAATGTCTGTTAACTATTTAGAGGTCTGTTATAATATCACACAACTAAAAATAAATCAAATAATTCTAATGTTTAAGAGCGGCTGACTCTTTTGAAGTCTGATAAAATGTAGGGTGAGAGCTTTTATACCGAGTAGCAGTCAATCGTCTAACTTTGTTGGCATTGTCAACTGCGTTTACTTTTGAATGCTACCCGGTATCACTTTCTTAAGTATCAGGCTGCGGTTTTGATCTCTATTTTCCTTGTCTTTACTTCATCCACCTTTGGAAGCACGAGGTTTAGCACTCCGTTTTGAAGCTTTGCCTCTATCTTGTCTTTCTGTATCTGGTCAGATAGAGTGAAGCTCCTTTCATAGTCGCCCACTTTATACTCGGCGTATGAGAGTTTATAGCCCTCTGGTGCCATTTCCCCAACTGTCCCGTATATGGTCAGCACATTGTCAAGAAGTGTTACCTCAACCGTGCTCTCATCCACTCCAGGCATATCCGCTGTAAGCACTATATCCCCATCCTTTTCCACAATATCCACAGCCGGTGTATAAACTTTAGCTGCCCTTGTCCTTTCAGGTTTCTCTGTTGCTTCTGATTCTTTCATTACTTGTGTTATATCTGACATAGTTGTAAACCTCCTTTCCTTATAAAATTATTGGCTTTTGATTTCGATTTTTCTTGGTTTTTCAGCCTCTGCCATAGGTAGTGTCACACTAAGAGTGCCCTTTGAAAAATTGGCATCAACCTTATTAGCATCAATGTCAAAAGGCAGCGACAGAGTTCTTACAAAATTACCCGTCCAGCGTTCGGCTCTGTGATACGACTGTTGTTCCTCAAGTGTCTCAGCTTTGCGTGAGCCTTTTAGCGTCAAAGTCTTGCCTGTCACAGATATTTCCATGTCCTCAGGTGTGACGCCTGGTATTTGGCATGTCAGATATGCCCCATCCTCTTTTGTCCACACGTTTACTGCCGGAATTTGCCCAGAATACGGCTTGTCAACGTTTGTAAAAGCCTTGTTAATTTCCTTTTGTGCCTCACTCATCCTCTCTGCTATCTGATTTTGTATTTTACTCATACTGTCCTCTAAGTTGCCAAAGCCTCCCCATGGATCTAACCCAAATCCAAATAAATCTCTTCCTGTTAAACGTCGTCCAAACATCATTTTCTACCTCCTTGTCAGTTTTCAGGCTGTTAGTAAAAACAGCAATCTTACTTATGTAATATCAATTTTCATGCCAATTATTTAACCGATTGATAAATAAGGATATTTTCTTGCAGGGTTCTCGTTTACAAAGAATAAAAACCTAAAGAATAGGCCAAAATGGCCTGATTAGAAAGTCGCACTCTTGATAAGTGTATGAAATTAAATGATTTTTAGATAAATTTTAGTAATGGGTCAATATGGCCTATAGGCCGTTATGGCCTCCTGATATAGCTGACAAAAACCCGTGGTTAGAGAGGCTGTTAACTTGAAAATTCTGCCTCACCCCTCTATCCCAAAGTTCCTCTTTAATTTCTGTGAGATATCATAACTTTTTAACGTTTTATTGATTTCTGTCACCTCGTTCAGGCACTTTGCTGACTCCCTCGTTTTGCCTGTTGCCTTGTATAACATCGCAAGGTTAAAAAGAGAACGTGCATAACCCAAAATATCCTTAATCTCCTTCTTGATTTTTAAACTCTCAAGCAGATATTCAAGCGTGGAATTATGATCGCCTTTGACATTATGTATCTGGCTGATGTTATTTAAAGTAATCCCCTCCTGTTTTTTATCGCCAATTTCTCTCGTTATCTTTAAACTCTCAAGCAGATACTTAAGGGCTGACTCATAATCGCTTTTTACTCTATAAATTTCACCAATATTACTTAAAGTAATCCCTTCCCCCTTTTTATCGCCAATCTCTCTCCTGACTTTTAAACTCTCAAACAGATACTTAAGGGCGGTGTCATAATCGCCTTTGGCATAATATATAAGACCGTTACTATTTAAAGCAGTCCCCTCCCCCTTTTTATCAACATTTTTCAGGATTTCTAAACCATACTTATAATATGTAAGAGCGGAGTCATAATCGCCTCTAATATGATATATCTGACCGATATTATCTAAAGCAACCCCTATTCCCTGTTCATTGCCAATCTCCTTGCTGATTTCTAAACTCTCACGCAGATACTTATAGGCGGTTTCATAATCACCTATTGCATGATATATCTGTCCAATGTTATTTAAAGCAGCCCCTTCTCCCTGTTTATCGCCAATCTCCTGAACTATTTTTAAACTTTTACTATAATTCTTAAGAGCCGTGTCGTATTTATATACTTTTCTATAATTTTCACCAAGGTCATAAAAAACTTTACCACGTTCTCTTTCGGTAAGTTTATAAGTGTTTAGCGTATTTTCTAAAAACAATATTCTGTTATTAACTTCCTGCTCGTTAAAATATTCTTCCGGAGACGATAGTTCCATAAAGGGTTGTTTATCAACATCAAGGAATTTAAAAGTTATGGATACATAAGAAAAAAAGTCTTTGGCAGTTTTTATCACAAGATCAACAAAATAGGTGGGAAGGAAAAAAACCAACACTTTATTTAATTTTAAATAAAGCTCTCTGCTTAAGTTCATGTTGGTAAGTAAAGCGGTAGCATCGTCAGCGCTTTCCATTTTCACTTTGTGAATATTCAGAATCAACAAGATTTCCACAGAAGGGTTGATGTCAATATGCTTTCTTATTTCAGTTAAATATCCGGTACTGACATCAGTATCTTGCAAATTAACTGTCGTAATTTTTCTACCTGAGAGAGCGGCTGTAAGCTCTGCGACTATAGCTTCTTGTCTGGCGGGTTCGTTAACTTCAACAATTACAAAAGATACATCAATGTTTTGAAGATATATAAGAAGTTCTTTGTATGTATTTTCGTGGTTATCCGGCACAAACTATGCGATAAGCCTCTTGTCACGCAGCATATCAACAATGGCTGGGTGCAGATCACACCACCTTTCACCATTATATTCAATAACTGCAGCTGCATTAAGTAGTTCCAGCAAGAACCTGTTTCTAAGAGGTTTTTTATCTGAGCTTTTATTGATTTCAATTAAGGAGGGGATGTGCTCCTCAGCGATGCTCCTTTCCAAAGTGCTCTTTAGCTCATTGTATGCCGATTTTGCTGAAGCCATATCTATTGCCTTTAGGTTTTTACCCATTGCAGCGAGTGCTGCTCTGATTATCATCTCAAATAAGTGTCGTAAAGACCCGCCGGATTTTTCTATAAGAAACTCCATGACATTAGTGTTAAAAAGGAAGGAATCTACTCGTCTTTCAATCAGTTGTTTGAAAACTATTACGCCGGTCTCATTTGGTTTACCGTTTTTATTTTTTACCTTTATCATGCTTAATATCTCTGAATAACTGAAGGCGTCTCTGATTGCGTCAATTTTTTCGGAGTAATACAAAAATATGGGGAAAGTGTAAATAATATGTATGTCCAAAGCTGTAAGTATCTCCTTGTGATTTAAAAAAAGATCTTCAGCAATGCCAATACTGAGTTTATCGAGGTCTTCAATTATTATAAGCGGTTCCTTGTTATCTTTTCTAAGTTTCTGTTTTAATATTCTTATGAGATCGTTGGCGCTGTTAATCATTTCACTAAGACGGGGCTCAATGTGTTTTCTCACGGTTTCTTTGGATTCTTTACCGGTTTTTAAAATGCCGCCAACACTTAACTTTATGTATTTAAGGAAACCAATATTAGCTTGACCTCCGGCTTGTGCTTCAGCTTTTTCAAAGTCTATAATTTCCTTAATTTTTGTGTCTTTCCAGTATGAAATAAGATTGTCAAGAATGGGCTGGTTGTCTTTTAACTCTTCAGGCACTGTATCCACAAGTTTAGAAAGGATAATAAAAAGCACATTCATGTGATTAAGGTCATTTATGTCTGTTTCATCTTTTATGGAAAAACGGATTATCTCAAACTGCCCCTCCAATTCCTTTGACACCCGCCAAAGCTCTGTGGATTTGCCGCAACCGCGATGCCCCATAAATAAAATCTTCTGTGGGTCGTCATAATTTGCACGAAGGTAATTACTCAGTTTTTGGGCTGAATTCTGCCCGCGTGCTTCGTCTGTATCAGTATAAAAGAGTTTGAAGGTTTCACCCTCAAGAGGATATGGTTTTGCTACTCTTAATAATGCACTCAGATTATCCGCTTTTTCCATGTTCTTCTCCTACATCCTCATGTGTAACGCTTAAATATAACACGTAATCTCTCTTTTTTTCAAACAGTCCGGCATTTGATGATATAACTCAATGGCTTGGAATTAGAAATTAAAAGCGAGGCAGTAAAATCTATTGAGGCATTAGGTAACCGCCTTTTTGTGCAACTCCTGCCACAGGATTTCAAATTCACTCCGGTGATTTAGTAATACGGATACTACGGATGGATCGAAATGAGTGTTCTGATCTTTCGCAAGGACTAACAATGCCATCTCTATGGACATGGGCTCAACACTTAGAACTTTTTCACCTACGTATTTTGGATAATCACGGCGTGAGGTCAGTGCATCGAACACATCGCCTACGGCGAGGATCCTGGAAAAAAACGGAATTTCATCTCCTTTCAGGCCATAAGGGTAACCGGTCCCATCCATCTTCTCGTGGTGACATGCAGCCATTCTAGGTATCTCGCACAAATTACGAGGCAGATGGATGCCGGATAATATCCGCCATGTCCAGACAGAGTGCTCCTTCATTATCTGGCGTTCATCAGGTGAAAAATGCCCATTTTTAGTCAGCACTGAGTCAGGAATACCGATTTTCCCTATATCGTGGAGTAATCCTGCATATTTGAGCACTTCCATATCCTCGGCGCTTATGCCAATTTTGTCGCCGATAAACAGAACATATTCTGTGACACGCGCAGAGTGGCCGGCCGTGAATTGGTGCTTCGCCTCAATGGTGGTGACCAGGGTGCGGATAAAGCTTTCGAAAGCTTGCTCCAGTTCAAATATCAGG
Source organism: Nitrospirota bacterium (assembly GCA_015233895.1). Classification (NCBI taxonomy): domain Bacteria; kingdom Pseudomonadati; phylum Nitrospirota; species Nitrospirota bacterium. The sequence continues at coordinate 154,291 of JADFXG010000004.1, forward strand.
CCGCTTTGCTGCTTGTCGCTTAAGCGAATCACCCGCATGGACTGTTTGAGCAATCTCTGATACTGGTTAGCCAGGTACATGAACTCGGCATACAATGGCGAGTCTTTACAACGCTCATCACTGGCTATTTTCTCTGCCCGAATGAGCGTCTGCTCCTCTCTGCTGAACATCAAGTTTTTATTCATTTTTATAGTCCTTAAAAATCACTGTGTATCAAACTAAAGGTTTAGTCTTTCTCCACGAGATTGAATTTTAGCGTTGTCAGGTCCTCCTTAAACTCCTCTCCATATTCAAGGGAACTTTCATTCTTTTTATCATAAATCCAGTTGACGGCGATATTTTTGCCTCCTTCGGCATTCTCTTCAAGCCTGTCAAACAGGTTCATAAGTATCTTTGAAGAACTGCTGTTGAAGTATATAAGCTCGATATTTACGGTAAAGCTTTCCTCATTTAGCCCTTCGAGATGTTTGTAGAGCCACTTAAAGAAAGGATCGTAAAATTCTGATGTGTTTTCAGGATATGATTCGCCTTTGATCTCAAGAATTTTTTTATCTTTATCGAAAAAAATCCTCGGAGTACTCTTTGTAGCATCTATTGCAAGTTCTTGCATATTTACCCCCTGTTTATCAGAGTTATTAATGAGAAGAAAGATTCCCTGTCATTTAATTCGGAAAACTCGAACTCCAGCGGTTTGTCGGCTTTTCTGGCCATTTCTATAAACCCTAGTCCGGCGCCCTTAGCGTCAAGAGGGCTATCTTTTTTTCTCATTTCCTTATAATAGGCCTTAAGCTCTTCTTTATCCATTGAGCTGATTTTTTCAAGTTTTTCCCTTATCCTGCTGACTTCGGCCGTGGCTACCGTGTTGCCGCTGGCCACGAAATAATAATTTCCGTCATAACCTACTGCCAATACGCCCACATGCAAACCTGCCGGATCATGGGTAACAATCGTTTTGTCTGAAGTGGAATAATGTATAACATTTTGCATCTGTTCGATAAACATGGAAAAGACCTTTAGAATCGTTTGCGATTCCACATCTTCCGTTTTTAATTCTTGTTTCAGGGTGTCACCGAGTTGAACCAGCAAATCGTGTGATATTCGCCCGTTGAAATACAAAAAAACACCCTTCCCATCAAGGTACTTTTTCAAAGGTAGTAGTTTAATCATGTTTCACTCTCCCATTATCGCCGTATCTATTATATACTAAACCCTATGACAGTTACGTCATCCAGTCGTTCGTTGTTTCCGATATGTTCGTTAAAGGTACTAATAAGCATTTCCCGTTGGCGGTGGAAGGGGTTTTTGCATATTTCACGCAATAGCGCTCTGAAGCGCCTGTTGCCAAAGGAGAAGCCATAATTGCCTCCTGTCTGATCGACATAACCGTCGGTCGCAAGGTAAAATGACATGCCGTCGGACATCTTAACCTTTTCGGTCTTGAAATTGAGATCCAAAGGCGAGTCTTTGTATCCTATGCTTTGCCTGTCGCCTTTTAAAACCTCGACCTTACCGTCACTGATGCAATAAAGCGGCAACCTGGCCCCGGAGAATTCCAACACTCTCTCACGTGGTTTTAGTACACACACGGCGGCATCCATCCCAACGTCGAAGAGATCGTGTTCGGAGTTGGTGAGCAAAAGCGATTTTACTGCATGATTTAGCCTCTTCAGTATCTCTGCCGGGTTATGGCAGAGGTCTTCGTTGATTATCTTCTTCAAACTTGACGACGCAATCATAGTCATAAAAGCTCCTGGCACCCCGTGGCCTGTGCAGTCCACTATGGCGATGAGATAACTGTGTTCAAGAATCTCGGTAAAGTATATGTCTCCGCTGACGATATCCTTTGGCATCCATATAAACAGACTATTCGGCAAATGCGCCAAAACCGTATCGCGGTCAGGCAAAAGCGAACCCTGGATTATCTTTGCATAACGAATGCCGTTGAGTATCTTATTGTTGGCCTCTCTGACCTTTGTCAGAGTGTTCTGAAGCTCAGACGTTCTTTCGGCCACTTTCTGTTCCAGTGTCCTGTTGTGGTCCGAGAGCTTGTTCATAAGCGCTTTGTTTGTTGCGTCGCTGTTTTTAAGATCTGAGAGCATGCTGTTGAATATCTCTCCAAGTTCTTTGGTTTCCACAGTGCCTGCCACTGGAGATTCCCCTGAGTATATGCCTTCCTTTTTTATCTTTCTGATTGAGTTGGCAAGTCTGCTGATCGGTACGGTAAGAGTTTTTGAAATAATGATGACAGCTGTTATCCCTGCGATAAGCACAACTAACGAGATCAAAAGGAACTTTCTTATTACTTTACTTATCTGTTCATTAATTGCCAATGTCTTTCGGGCAGTTTCTTTCTCTATGTTGTCTATATAAACCCCGGTCCCTATAATCCATCCCCATGGCTTATAAACCTTTACAAAGGACAATTTCGGAACGGGCTTGTTTAGTCCGTCTTTCGAAGGTTTTGGCCATCTATAATCTACAAAACCTTCTCCTTCCTTATTGTTACACGCTTCTGCTATCGCCTGAAAAAGGTTTTGCTTTTTGTTCATGGCGTTTTCAAACATAGGATCATTAAGAACCTTGCCGTCAAGTTCAGGCAAAATCGGGTGCATAATCATGCGTGGGTAGGGTAGTGTCGTGTCGTTTATCCAGAAATATCCGGTACCTTCATCATACCTTATGTTGCTTAGGTCAACCTTGCTTTTTTCCATAGCCTCCTTTAGAGCATCATCAATATAAATACCGGTTCCGATAATAATGTCCCATTCTTTGAACAATTTAACGTATGAAAGTTTGGGTACAAGGGTTTTGAAATCACCTTTTGGTTTTGGCCACAAGTAGTCAACGAAACCTTCTCCTTTTGCCTGCGTGACCTCTGCAAAGGCCTGAAAAAGGTTCTCATTTTTGCCCAAAGCGCAATTGAATTTCGGATCAGTTAGGACTTTGCCGTCAAGCTCAGGCAAAATCGGGTGCATAATCATGCGTGGGTAGGGCAATGTTGTGTCGTTTATCCAAAAATATCCGGTACCGTTATCATACCTCATGCTTTTGATTACATCAAAAGCCTCCTTTTTTGCCTGAGGGAGAGTCATTTTATTTTCTTTTGCCATGTTAGCATATGCTACGAGAATTGGCTCAACTATGCTTATAGCGTCTTTCAGCCGTACACCGTAGTATTTTTCTATAAAATTCTTGTCATGCGCTGTCTTATCGTTCTTTTCCACGAAACCATAGGCCATATAAACCAGATCTTTGAGATTATGCCTGACTTTCGCCAACTCCTCCGCCTTGTACTTCTCTACATCATCCTGCCCTTGCTTCTTAATTGTAAATACTGCTACAGATGTGACAGAGGCCATTGATATTATGATGATTGCAGCTGTTATAAGTATGAGTAAATTCCTAATCTTCATAATGAGTAACCACTTCCGTGACGCGCCTCCTAAATAACAATAAAACTAATAAGACGTTTTTATATAAGCAAAAACTTATACGGGAAGTATTTGAAGCAAAAGAGCCTCCTATATCTATGCTTACGCAAAAAACAACTCCATCTGGGCATAGTCAACATCAGCCATCTCTTGCAGCGCAATCGGGTATTGATTATTAAAACATGCGTAGCAATAGTCTTCAGGATTTGGGATAGCCAATTTAAGGCCTTCAAGTGAAAGGTAGGAAAGGGAATCGGCAGTGATGTATTTTCTGATTTCCTCCACTATATGTGTTGAGGCAATCAGCTCAGTTCTGGTTGGAGTATCTATGCCATAAAAGCACGGGCTTATCGTACACGGGGCACTTATTTTCATGTGGACTTCTTTTGCCATAGCGGTTTCTCTCAGCATTTTTACGATTTTTTTACTGGTAGTACCCCTTACTATGGAATCATCCATAACCACCACCCGTTTTCCGGCTATCAGAGACTTTATGGGATTAAGTTTTATTTTAACTCCGAAATGCCGTATGTTTTGCTTAGGTTCAAGAAAGGTGCGTCCCACGTAGTGGTTTCTTACAAGACCAAAGTCAAACGGGATGCCGCTTTCGTTAGCATACCCAATTGTAGCCATAACGCCGGAGTCCGGCACCGGTATTACAACATCCGCCTCCGTGTTGGATTCCCTTGCAAGCTGCTTACCAAGTTCCTTTCTTATATCGTGCACGTTTATGCCGTCAAAGATATTGCTGTCGGGTCTGGCAAAATAAATAAACTCAAACACGCAGTGAGCGCGTCTGGTGCTTTTTATGGCTTTAAACGAATGCAAACCGTTGCGGTCTATTGTTAGCATCTCACCGGGCTCGATGTCTCTTATGTAAGTTGCCCCAATGAGGTCAAATGCACAGGTCTCTGAGGCCACCACGTATGCGTCGTTGTAGCTCCCTAAGCACATGGGGCGTACGCCGTAAGAGTCCCGTATGGCTATCAGCTCGTTTTCTCTCATTATCAATAAACTGAAAGCGCCTCGTATTTCATTAACTGCGCGGATAATTTTCTCCTCAGCCGAGGACGCTCTGAGACGCGCTATCAGATGTATTATAACCTCGCTGTCAGAGCTTGACTGAAATATTGCGCCGTCACTTTCAAGCCTCTGTTTGAGCGCAGTGGCATTGGTCAGATTTCCGTTATGAGCTATGGCAAGCGCACCAAGCGCAAAGTTTACCATGATGGGTTGGACGTTTTTAAGAGCACTGCCTCCAGCGGTTGAATACCTGTTGTGCCCTATGGCTATATCCCCGGGCAGCCTTTTTATCCGCTTTTCATAAAACACTTCCGACACATGCCCTATGCCCTTTTCCACATATAGTGTCTTACCGTCAGATGAACAAATCCCTGCCCCCTCCTGTCCCCTGTGTTGAAGGGCATAAAGCCCAAGATACGTCAGATTGGATGCCTCCGGGTGGCCAAATACGCCAAATATCCCGCACTCCTCGTGTATATCATTAAACATGTGCATTGGTTAATCCTCTTTGAAGAGACTCTTTATAGGCTGACGAAATATCTGTTAGTGGTAGCTCTGTTAAGGTGTTACCGTTAAGAGTTATTTTAAAAACTGCGTCTTGCACTGTTTTCCCTATTACGTTAAATGGCACAGATGCCTCCTTTGCCATAGACTCAATATTGGCTACTGCTTCAGGTTTTGCGCTTACCACTATGCGGCTTGCCGACTCCCCGTAAAGCAGAGTATCTGTGCGCACTCCTTTTGCTATTGCGTTTAGTTCTGCCTCAACTCCGATGTTACCGACTATTGAGGATTCGGCAAGAGCGACGGCAAGCCCTCCCTCCGATAAGTCATGTGAGCTAACGACAAGCCCATCTTTGCATAATTTTACTATAAGTTCAATCAGATGCTTTTCCATAATTAAATCAACCGGATGCGGCAATCCCTTTTCAATTCCATGCAGAAGGCTCAGGTATTCGCTGCCGCCTAAGGAGCCGGTTGGAGGTCCAAGCAGTATTACTACATCGCCTATGTTTTTAAATCCCATAGTAAGCGCCTGTGATACATCATCTATTATTCCCACAACGCCCACAGTTGGTGTGGGGTATATAGCAGTGCCTTTTGTCTCGTTATAGAAACTAACGTTACCGCTTATTACAGGTATTTGAAGGGCGCGGCAGGCATCGCTTATCCCTCGGAGTGCCTCGGCAAATTGCCACATAACCTCTGGTTTTTCCGGGTTTCCAAAGTTAAGGCAGTCGGTCACGGCAAGCGGTTTAGCGCCGGTTGCTGCGACGTTTCGTGCCGACTCTGTAAGCGTATGAATGCCTCCCATGTATGGGTCAAGGTAGCAATACCTGCTGTTACAATCAACCGACATGGCAATTCCCTTTTTGCTGCCGTGCACCCGTATCACCGCTGCATCGCCCTTGCCTGGAAGCACTACGGTTGAAGTTCGTACCATATGGTCATACTCTTGCCACACCAGTTCTTTTGACGCAATGTTAGGACTTGACAGCAGTTTTAGTAAAACATCATTATTGTCGGCAATTGCCTCGATTTCAGACTCATCGAGAGTGTTTAGTTCGTCCTGGTAGTCGGGGCGTGCTTGTGGTCTGTCATACATGGGAGCTTCGGTTGAAATTCGTGAGGCCGGAATTTCTGCTACAGTTTCACCAAACCATTTTATCCTGAGATATCCGTCTCCGCTGACGTGCCCAATGGCAGCAGCTTCAAGATCCCACTTTTTAAATATAGAAAGAAGCGGTTTAAGGTTTTTCTCTTCAGCTACGATAAGCATCCGCTCCTGACTTTCCGATAGCATAATCTCATAGGGAATCATGTTGGCTTCTCTTAACGGAACTTGGCTAAGCTCAAGCTCTATACCCATGTTTGCCCGTGCCGCCATCTCTGAAGACGATGAGGTAAGCCCGGCTCCTCCCATATCCTGTATGCCCACAATGAGGTTTTCTCTCATAGCCTCAAGACACGCCTCAAGAAGCAGCTTTTCCGTAAACGGATCTCCAACCTGTACATTGGGTTTTTTCTGTTGAGCATCGTCAGTGAACTCCTCAGAGGCCATAGTGACGCCGTGGATGCCGTCTTTACCGGTTTTTGAGCCGACATACACTATAAGATTGCCAATGCCGGTAGCCTTGCCATAAAATATGCGGTCAATGTCGGCAATTCCTAAATTAAACGCATTAACAAGGATATTTCCGGCATAACACGGGTGAACATAGATTTCACCGCCTACAGTGGGCACCCCTATGCAGTTACCATATCCGGCAATGCCAGATACTACGCCACTAAACAGGTGCTTTTGGTATGGGTCAGAAAGGGGGCCAAATCGTAGGGAGTTGAGACTTGCTATGGGTCTTGCGCCCATCGTAAAAATATCCCTTAGAATGCCTCCTACACCTGTTGCCGCCCCCTGATATGGCTCTATAAAGGACGGATGGTTATGGGATTCCATTTTAAATACGGCAGCCTGATTGTCGCCTATATCTATGACTCCGGCGTTTTCCCCCGGCCCCTGAATTACCCAAGGTGCCTCAGTCGGAAAGTTTTTAAGGTGTATCCTTGAGCTTTTGTATGAGCAGTGTTCAGACCACATTACTGAGAAAACGCCAAGTTCAGTAAAAGTCGGTGTGCGCCCAAGTATTTTTAAGATTGTTTCGTATTCATCAGGTTTAAGACCGTGTTCCTTAATCAACCTGTCAGTTATCTGAGGTTCCGTCATTTGAGGTCGTTTCACGAAAGTTGCCCCTTTATTGTCGAATTATATTTATTACGGTGTCTATTCCGGTTTTCTCGGTATAGGAGTCTCTTAACATAATTGAAATATTCTAACATAAAAGGATAAGCAATTTCTTGAGCTGGAGATAATCTGATTTTATAAGGAACAAGAAAGTTCTATCTCTTCATATATTTTGTCAATTTTATGTTGCAGCTTAATAGTCATTTTAACAGCAGTGGCAATTTTACAATACATTTGAATTTCGTCAAGTAACAAAACCCTCTTTGTTCTGTCTTTAAGCCACTTACAGCAAACCCTGTAACTCCCGATTTGATAATTCCACAGTTGGGCATCCATTCCTTCAAAGTACTGAGTCTTATTTATATAAACATGGCTGGTTTCATCATCATAAGTAATCTTTTCAATCAGGCTGTCTCCTTTTCCCTGAAATCGTACAGAGGGTGTGTTAAGCTCAGGTGAGTTAAGCAAATGTAAATCAGCAAGCTCTCTGCCATACTCTGACATCCTCTTAAATATTTCACGGTCATTAGTAAAAGGAATTTTTGGGAAATCGGTTTTCAAAAAGCCGGCATACTTAACCCTGTAAGTTTCAGAATATAAAATCGCATAAATGTAGTTGAATATCTCTTCAGGTGTAACATCGTTGCCGTAGAGTTCATAACATTTTTCATGGAAAATCTTATCAATATTGGGTTGTTTTTCAACGCCTTCAGCCGTAACTTCAAATAACATACCCTTACCCCTGTCAGGATAAATATACAGAGGGAACAGATAATTAATCTCTCTTGTTGCGTTTGAAACCACGCAGGATTCGGTTATTTCGTTAGAAATAAAGGCGTGGTGAAAGCCAGCCTTGTTTTGTTGTCTGCACGTTAATAGTCCGATATTAGTGTAAACCATATGCTGCATTACTTCTACACGAGGCATACAATGAAAGCCACGGCTATTACCTGTATAATAAGTGTATCTCACATCAAATGGCCTGTACAGAATAGGTACTATTTTATTCTTATCCAATCCACCTTCCATTAGGTCATTTTGTGCAAGTCCCACCTTCCAGTCTCTTGTGTCATTTCCCAAGTCATACGCCTGTCTCGCCAGCTCCGGCTCAAGCTTTACAAAATTTAAAACAGTCTTCAATAGTTCTTCTTTAGTCCACTTAATGGTAAGGTCATCCCTCGCAGTTACGACACCCACACTATTTACCGGAAAGATATCGGTCACTTTTATAAATTTATCAAAAATACCCCATAGGCTTTCATTGCGTGGCATAAACAGGTAAAAATCACGTGCCGGGTCTAATTTCTCCCACTTAGTCGTTTTAATGTCATTATTCATAAGCACGGATGATTTATGTTCTCTGTTGCCCCATAATTCAGAGTGGTAAATGCTTTTTTCTGTTTTCTTGCCTGTTTTAATAAAAATAGCAATCGCAACACCCTGCTTAATATCAAATACGTTTTCATCTTTGGAGCCGTCAGGACATTTTTCCTTTTTCTGACTGCTGCCGTGAAGGTCAAGTATGTATATTTCATCAAAACTGTTCATTAGAGATTGTCTCATTCCTCTGAACGTTGGGGTATCCAGGTAGCTGTGATTTGTGATAAAACCCAAAACACCCTCTCCGGCCTTGTCTATTTTCCACTGTGCAAATCGTATGAATTTCACATAATCATCCTGCAGCCATTTGGGATTTCTTTCGTTAAGCGGTTTTCCATCCACCGTAAAGTATGCCTTAATCTCTTGTTTTATCCATTTGCCAACATTTGATGAATGCCCGGAATATGGTGGATTTCCCAATATTATTAGTATAGGCTGCTTGTCTTTAATTTCCCCGGCAAGGTGTGATTCCTCTGAAAGTGAGGACATCAGGGGAAGTTCCGTCTCCTTAAGAGCCTCCATTTCAAGTGTATTGGTGAGATAGAGTTTTACCCTGTCACCATCTTTTAAGACATAGCCTAATTCCTCAAGCATAAAAGACATCTTAATGTGTCCCACAGCATATGGGGCCATCATGAGTTCAAAGGCAAAGAAATTCTTAAGAATATGCTCCTTTATGAAATTTTCTTTGCCGCCGTCACCATACCTGGAAGCAAACTCATTAACGGCAAGTTTGGCTGCCTCAGCTAAAAACGTCAACGTCCCTGCAGCCGGATCCAGTACCGTAACGCTCCTGTCAGCCATTGCATCGGGTTTATTGAATTTTTCCTTCAATACCGTGTTTATTGAGCGTACTATGTAGGAAACCACAGGCTCAGGCGTGTAATATACTCCTCTCATCTCACGCGTTTTGGGGTCATATGCAGTTAGGAAGGTTTCGTAAAAGTGCACGATTGGATCATGGCCTTTACCCTCGTGATAATACTGATGAAAGATCATATTTATATCGGTTACGGCTAAAACCTCAGAGATGTCGTCTATGGTCCACTGCATATCAGGCGGCAGATCAAGGGATGAAACGAATCTAAAAATATCCCTTAAAATCCCAATCGTTTTAGGAATGTTATCATAAGCCAGTTTTCTGTTAAATCCGTTTTTTGAGCGTGTTTTAGCCACAAACAACCCGTAAGTTACGGTTTGGGCGTACAGGTCTGAAAACTCACTCTCAGAGAGAGCGCCAATTAGATAATCTTTAAAGGCTTTATAAAATCCACTTATAAATTTTCCCTCTTTCTTAAGTTCATGCTCTATGACCTCATCTCGTAAAAAACGTGTCCGTTTGGCCAGCTCCACGGCAAGAGTTTTAGGGCTGTAAATTTTAGGTATCGAAAAGGAAAAGAATTTCTCAAGCAGTGCAAGAAATTCCGACTCCATTTCAAGCGGTGGATTTTTTCTTATTGTTTGCATAATTACAGGGCGTCCAATCGTTACCTTATCTGTCTGCAATCCGTTTCTATAGAGTCTGAACTCAAGGAAATTTGTAAGTATCATATTGGGAAATGTGCTTAAGTATCTTTTAAGCTGAGGGGTTTGCTCTATTCGGTCAAGATTAACAACTGTGGGTTCCTTAGCCTCTATGTATCCTGTGATGCTTTGTAATCCATCCCAGACTCTGAAATCCGGATTTCCAGCCTCTGTTTGTTTAGGTTGAGATGTGATCTCAACGTTGGTTTTGTTAAAGGCGTCGCAGTATGTTCTAAGTAAGTTTTCAAGCACAGAATAGTAGCTTTCCTCACGGGCATCGCCACGGGTATAAATCTCTGATATCTCTGTCAAATATTTTTCAAGCATTTTTGCACACGTTAACCGGATTTTTTGGTTTCGGGAGTATTGTAACATATAAGGGTGAGCAATTCCTTTAGTTAAAAGAAAATTGAGAGGAATTCTTGGTTTAATATCACATACAAAACTGCATTTATTCTTATACTGTCTGAGCGATCACATATTATTCCATTTGCGAATTTGTGAACATACCTCAGTCATTTTTTCATCTAAATCTATGATGGATTTGGTATTTTCTTTTGTTAAATGTTCGCAAACCTTCTCTGCCAAAACAGGCTTTTTCTTGCGATAAGATGATTTTTCCCCCACGTCAATCGCATCCAAATATTTAAAAAAATCCTCGAATTGTTCTACTTGTTCAATTCCTGTTTTATTTAATAATTTTCCTACTGCTTCTGCGGGGATATAATTCTCTATCTCATTTCCCTTAGTGACCCATGCAATGCCTTCATTTTCTTCTACTTCTTTGATAATTCGCCGTTTAGTTTCGTTAAGGCTTGCTTGGTCATCTTTTTTATCACTATCAATAAGAACTACAGCGTTTCTGTTTACCCTGAAAATACTCACAAGATCACTCACCTGATCAGGTTCCTCTGCGCTTAAATGAGCCAATAGCCTGCCTCCATAAAACACGCATTGATAGTGAGTTCCCTCCTGAAGTGTACCCTCAGACCAAATTGAAATCCACTTATTAATGTACACCCTGTCAGAGGGCCCCTCCACCCATATAATCCCGTTTGACTGAAGCAGGTCGCTTGCTCTTATGTCGAGGTCATCAAGAATTCCTTTATTTTCGATATACGTTTCAACAGTTTTACACAACGTTTTCTGACCATCATGAGTTACATGTATAATTTGCGCATTTGGATTTTTACTAAAATAATCTATGGCAACATTTGAGTGGGTTGTTAAAAACAATATAAATTTCTCTGAATCAACTTTCATAGTCAAATATGTTAAAAGTTTTCTGAGTAAAGCAGGATGAAGATTATTCTCCAACTCCTCAAAGGCAAAGATACAGTCTTTTAATTTAAAATCTTTTGTCTTTACTTTCCTTTTCAACACAGCAGGAATTAAATGAATATATACAAGAACTAAAATAATAGTTTTAAAGCCGCTTCCGGTATGAGACAACGGCACAAGTCCTTTTTTATCTTCCTTCAGGTATATTTCCCATTTATCATTTTCAAGTTGTTGACACACTATATCTGTAAATTGAGCATCTGGTGTAACAATTGCATTTAAATCAGTAAGCAAATTTTTTTCTACAAGTTCTCTTAGCAAATTAGCCTTATTGATAAAATTTTGAATAATGTTAGTAACTCCTACACCATCACTATGTACAGATAAATCGTCTTTTTTAGCTTCTTCAGGCAGAATATTACGTTCAGCAAAGATACGTTGAAATATTTTGCCTTCAAGCGGATTTCCCATAGAGTTAGCAAGGTTATTAGCAACTGTAAGTGAATTAGCCAATGGTATCCCAGCTCCCGGGCTGTTCTCAATAGCAATAAACTTATCTGTACCTCCCTTATTAAATAAATACCACTTAATTATTTTCCCGATAAAAACTGTCCCGTTATGCCAATGTTGAACTGGAGCTCCAGCCCTCACCCGTCCAAAACAACTCTCTACTATCCCTTTTGTAACCGGAGCCTCAAGAATAACTTGCGGACGTTGCCTGCCGTGCCATTGTTCTTCAGGAAAATTTGCCTCTTCCATAGTTAAACGTTCTATGAGTTCAAGCAGAGTACTTTTGCCTGTATTATTTCGGCCAATTATGATATTAATTGGAAAGATTTTATCGAAACCCTGTTCATCTTCACCAAAACACTTATAGTTTTTGATTTTTGCTGACAGATCAAATAATATACCCAAGTTTCAATGCCTCGTTTTCAGTAGATTATCTATTAAATTGATTTAGTAGTTAAATCTGGCCTCTGCTATAAAGTCTTTTGTAAAAAACCACCTGAAACGCCACATCCCCGAGAAACAACAGGTCACCGTTTTTAAGTAGAGTAGAGTCGTTTACTCTTTTATTGTTTACAATCACCCCGTTTGTTGAATTATTATCTTTTATGAGCATTTCCCCTTTCTGGCACATTATTGTGCAATGCTCCTTTGATACGGTTGAATCATTGATTACAATTGAATTTCCATGGGTTCTGCCTATTGTATTTTTGCCTTCAAACAGCCGGTAATCACGGTCAATATTTGTACTTATCAGTCCTACAATCCAACCATACAGAGGACGTGGAGTACCTTCTGTATGTGAAGCCTTAGATGTGGCACTCTCTTCTAAGTAGCGTCTGGCATCCGTCGTTTTGGTTGTCAGGAAAGGGTTGTCGCTGCTTTTTTTATTTGCGCTGTCCTCACCTTTTTGACTGTAGTTGTCATGAGTTTGAGAAGCGTCATCTGATGATGGATTATCTTTTTTTTCCAAAGCACTTTATCTTACATATATTGAGAATATTTTAGCAATTTTACCTAAGTACCACTAAGGTAGTCATCAGAAAAGTATGACAGTTGAACTTTGCCTAAAAACAATATTTTTTCAGAGCGATAAAAAAGTGCTTGACTTTCTTACTGATACGAAGTATAATCCACCTAATTTTTAAATATGTATGGTTGTTTATGATGTTGGAATAACAATGAGGAATGGAGAAAGAAAATGGATAGTTTTAATGAAAGAAGTGATGTCCCTATAATTGCTTTTTTTGGTACAAAAGGCGGTGTTGGTAAAACAACTATTACTTCACGTTTTGCAGAATTTGTCTCATATAGTGTTAATAGTCCAAATATTTTAATGATTGACTTTGATGTTGATCATCGTGGATTGACAGTTTTATTGAGTCGTGGGCGTGGTTTCTCTTGTAAGACCATTCATGAATATGTGAAGGATAATATATCCTCCTTAGATAGTGCAATAGATGTAACAGAAGAAAAAAAGCTTAATACCGGAGGTAAATTATATCTTATCCCTTCTGCACACGCTGATTCTAAATTAACTTTCAGAGTAACAGCAGATTTAGATTATAATGTTTTGGTCAATACCATAATAGAACTTATCAAAGAAGCAGTAAGCAGATATAATATTGGTTGTGTTGTCATCGATTGTGGTCCTGTAATAAATCCTTACACCGCAGCGGCTGCACATATTGCTGATCATGCCTTCATAATGGATATATTCAATAAACTGTGTCAAGTGTGAAATCACCTTAAACGGTAATATCCAATTTTAGCCTACCCTCAAAAAATAAAGCAAGTTGAGAGACAGTCTGGCTCCAGTTTCTCAATGGCTGTCTC